>DASRTO010000250.1:0-5629 GCA_035655915.1 Anaeromyxobacteraceae bacterium | reverse complement strand
GAACAGGAGCAGCTTCCGGTAGAGCTTCATCCCGGAGCGCCCGTCCTCAGGCGCTCCGCACGGCCGTGCCCTCGCCGGGCGCGTCGCGGAGGTAGATGGAGCCGGGGATGGCCTTGGCGCGCTTCTTCAGCTCGGCCGCGGCGCGGGCCAGATCGGCGTGGTGCTCGAAGCGCCCGGGGGGCGCCCACACCGACACCACCGACACGCTCATGATGGGGAAGCGCCGCCGGATGCCGAAGCGATCCTCCGACTCGATGAACCCGCGCTCCCGGTCCTCCCGGTCGTAGTAGAGGGGGATGAGCCGGTCGAAGCCGGCGATCACCTGCCGGCACACCTCGTCGGCGCGATCCTCCTCGGTGACGAAGACGAAGTCGTCCCCACCGACGTGCCCCACGAAGGCCGAGGGGCCGCCGGAGGCGCCTGCCACCTGGCGCAACAGGTCGCCGATCTGGACCAGCACCCCGTCGGCCTTGGCGTACCCGTAGTGATCGTTGTAGGCCTTGAAGTCGTCGAGGTCGAGGTAGCAGAGGACGAAGGGAGCGCGGGCGGCCAGGCGCCGCTCCACCTCGGCCTCGATGGCCTTGCCGCTGGGGAGCCGTGTGAGCGGCGAGGCGGCCAGGGCCGTCTCCTTGCGGCGCAGCACCGCGTCGACGCGCGCCACCAGCTCCATGGCGTCGAAGGGCTTCACCAGGTAGTCGGCGGCGCCCAGGCGCAGCCCGCGCACCTTGTCGGCCGGCTGCCCCATCGCCGAGAGGAACACCGCCGCGAAGCGGTCCAGGGCCCGCTCCTCGGCCAGGGACTCGAGCAGCCCGAAGCCGTCGCCGTCGGGGAGCTGCACGTCCACCAGCAAGAGGTCGGGCCGGCGCTCGCGCACCGCCTGCACCGCCTCGGCGCAGGAGCCGGCCTCGCCGACCTCGTAGCCGTGGTTGGAGAGGATCTCGGCGCACACCGCCCGGATGGCTGGATCGTCGTCCACCACCAGGATCTTCTTGCCGGCGCGGCGGGCGCCGGAGAGCAGCACCTCCGCCGCCCCGCCCAGCTGCTCGGCGGTGGCCGGCTTGGCCAGGAAGGCGCTGGCCCCCAGGCCGAAGGCCCGTTCCCGGTCCTCGGGACGCCCGAAGACCAGGACGGGTGTCTCGCGGGTCTCCGGGTCGCCTCGCAGCGCCTCGACCAGCGCCGGACCCTCCACTTCCCGGGCCGAGAGGTCGAGCACCACCAGCCGCGGCCGCAGGGAGCGGAAGAGGCGCAGCGCCTCGTCGCGGGTCCGGGCCGCGGCGCAGGGGAGCCCCTTGCGCAAGAGGACGGCCTTCACCACCGCCGAGACCTCGAACTCGTCGACTACCAGCACGGGGGCCACCGGGGCGCGCCCCGCCACGGCGTGCTTCTCGGCGGGCGCCGTCGATTCCGGGGTCGGCTCGGGCGGCAGCGCCAGCACGAAGCGCACCCCCTGGCCGGGGGCGCTCTCGGCCCAGATGCGCCCGCCGTGCGACTCGACGATGGTGCGGCAGATGGCGAGGCCCAGGCCGGTCCCCTGGACGCGCCGGGTCCGGTCGGAGCGAGACTGCTCGAACTTCTCGAAGATGCGCTCCAGGTCCGGCTCGGGGATCTCCTCGCCGTTGTTCCAGGAGGAGATGCCCACCCAGCCCGGCACCGCCGCCGGCTGGAACAGCGCCACCCGGATGGTGCCGCCCTCGGCGGTGAACTTCACGGCGTTGGTGAGGAGGTTGGCCAGCACCTGCTGCAGGCGCCCCGGGTCGGCGGCGATGCGCACCGGCTCCCGGGGCGTGGCCGCCTCGAGGTCGATGCCCTTGCCCCGGGCCGCCGGGAGGTAGCGCTCCACCGCCGTGCGGGTGAGCTCGTCGAGGTCGGTGAGCTCGACCTGCATGGCCAGCCGGCCCTCGGCGGCGCGGGCCAGGTCCAGGAAGTCGGAGACCAGGACGTTGAGGCGCCGCGTGGACTCCAGGGCCAGGGCGAGCATCTTGTGCCAGTGCGGCTCCAGGCGCCGCTCCCCCTCCTTGAGGACGTAGTCCAGGGCGCCGGTGATGGAGGTGAGCGGGGTGCGCAGCTCGTGGCTCACCACCTGGACGAACTCCTCCTTGCGCCGCTCCAGCCGCTTCTGCTCGGTGACGTCGCGCAGCGCCACCGCCACCCCGCTGAGCCGCCCCTCGGCGTCGGTGACCGGCGAGATCACCGAGGAGAGCGTGCGCTCGCCCAGGTGCAGATCCTCGGCCAGGAGCTCCGGCCCGTGGGCCGGGTCGAGGCCGCGCACCAGGTCGAAGGGGTAGAATCCCAGGGTGTCTGCCAGCCAGCGCACCGTGAGCGGCTCGGAGGGCGGCGCCCCCAGCATGCGGCGGGCAGCCGGGTTGGCCACCAGGTCCCCGGAGCCGGCCTCGGCGTAGAGCAGGCCGTCGGCCATGCACTCGATGACCCGCTCCAGCCGGCGCCGCTCCTGGCCCAGCCGGGCGGCGGTGACCCGCAGCGCCCCGGCCAGCTCGTTGGCGAGCAGGTCCAGCACCCGCGCGTCCCCCTCGCCGAAGGCGTCCTCCTCGGCGCTCTCCAGCAGCACCAGCCCGGCGGGGGCGCCGTCCAGGTCCAGCGGCACCGAGAGGCGGGAGAGCATGGGGGCGCGGGCCCGCCCCGGGCCGAAGGCCCCCACCACCCGCAGCCGCAGGTCCCCTTCGGCGATGGGCCGGCCGCCGCCCTCCCGCCAGGCCTGGAGCACGTCGTCCTTGAGCTGGAGGAGCGAGTCCTCGCCGGCGTGGCCGCGGCGCTCCAGCACCATCACCGCGGCCCGCCCCGGGGGGGCCACCAGGGCGGCGGCGCGGTCGCTGGGCACCACCCCCGGCAGCTTCCCCAGGAGCCGCGTCACCAGCGCCTCGTGGTCGCCGGCGGGCTCGACCTCCCGGGCGATCTCGCTCGCCACCTGCAGGGCGGCGAAGCGGCGCTCCAGCTCGTCGGTGAGCTTCTCCCGCTCCCGTTGCAGGTAGACCCGCTCCAGCGCCTGCTCCACGGTGCGCCGCAGCTCCCGCGTCTCCCAGGGCTTCACCACGTAGCGGTAGACCTGGCCCTGGTTGATGGCCGCCACCACGTCCTGCGGCTCGGTGTAGGCGCTGAGGACGATGGCGCACAGGTCGGGCTTGAGCTGCCGCGCCCGGGCGATGAGCTCGACACCGGTCATCCCCGGCATGCGCTGGTCGGTGACCAGGAGGTCCACCTCGCGGGTGGCCAGCACCGCCAGCGCCTCCTCGCCGTTCGAGGCGGAGAGCGGCTCCCATCCCGCCGAGGCCGGGAAGGTGGCGGTGAGGAGCTCGAGGACCCCCCGCTCGTCGTCGACGAAGAGGATGCGCTTGGCCATGGGCCCGGTTTTCCGGCCACCCATGCTAGCACCGGAGACCGGCCGCGCCATCTCCGCGCCCCGGGGGCGGCCGCGCCCTTTGCCTTGGCGGCCCGAAGCGGCTATACAACCGGGCCCTTTCCCCGATGATTCCCCGCGAGCAGATCCGCAACGTGGCCATCGTGGCCCACGTCGACCACGGCAAGACCACCCTGGTCGACCACATGCTCCGCCAGGCGGGCGTGTTCCGCCAGAACGAGCAGGTGGTGGACCGGGTCATGGACTCGAACGACCTGGAGCGCGAGAAGGGCATCACCATCCTCGCCAAGAACACTGCCGTCACCTGGCGCGGGGTGAAGGTGAACATCGTAGATACGCCCGGCCACGCCGACTTCGGCGGCGAGGTCGAGCGGGCGCTGCGGCTGGTAGACGGGGTGCTCCTGCTGGTGGACGCCGCCGAGGGCCCCCTCCCCCAGACCCGGTTCGTGCTGGGCAAGGCCCTCTCCATGGGCCTCCCCTCGGTGCTGGTGGTGAACAAGGTGGACCGCCACGACGCCCGTCCCGAGGAGGTGCTGGACCTCGTCTACTCCCTGTACATCGACCTCGGCGCCGGCGACCGGCAGATCGACTTCCCGGTGCTCTACGCCATCGCCCGGGAGGGGCGGGCCGCCCGTTCCCTGGCCGAGGCCTTCGCCGCCCCGGGCCTCGATCCCCTCTTCGAGGCCATCCTCGCGCACATCCCGCCGCCCCCCGCCGGCGAACTCTCGACGCTGCAGATGCTGGTGGACAACCTGGACTACGACGACTACGTGGGGCGCCTGGCGGTGGGGCGCATCGCCTCGGGCCTGGCGCGCGAGGGCGACCCCATCTCGGTGGTGCGCGAGGGGGGCCGAGCGGTGCCGGCCCGGATCGTGCGCCTCTACGCTTTCGCCGGCCTGAAGCGGATCGAGGTCCCCGACGCCGGCCCGGGCGAGATCGTCTGCATCGCCGGCGCCGACGAGGTGGGCATCGGCGACACGGTCGCCGACCCGGCGGCCCCGGTGGCGCTCCCGCGCATCAGCGTGGAGGAGCCCACCATGTCGATGATCTTCCGGGTCAACGACGGGCCCTTCGCCGGCAAGGAGGGGCGCTTCGTCACCAGCCGCAACCTGCGCGAGCGGCTGTACCGCGAGGCCTTCAAGAACGTAGCCATCCGGGTCGAGGACGGCGAGTCGCCGGAGGCCTTCAAAGTGGTGGGGCGCGGCGAGCTGCAGCTGGCGGTGCTGGTGGAGACCATGCGCCGCGAGGGGTTCGAGCTGACGGTGTCGAACCCCGAGCCCATCCTGAAGACCGTGGACGGCCAGGTGCGGGAGCCCATGGAGCTCCTGGTGTGCGACCTCCCGGGCGACGCGGTGGGGGCGGTCACCGCCGCCCTCGGGCCGCGCAAGGGGCGCATGGCCGACATGCAGCCGCTCGGCTCGGGGCGCACCCGGCTACAGTTCCGGGTGCCGGCGCGCGGCCTCGTCGGCTTCCGCTCCGAGTACCTCACCTTGACCCGCGGCGAGGGAATCATGTCCTCCCAGTTCGACGGCTGGGAGGCGTGGCAGGGGCGCATCGACAAGCGCCAGAACGGCGCCATCGTGGCCGATCGCGAGGGGGAGGCGGTGGCCTACGCCTGCTTCTACGCCCAGGAGCGCGGCGTGCTCTTCGTGCGCCCGGGCGACCGGGTGTACGCCGGCATGATCGTGGGCGAGCACTCCCATGAGAACGACCTCGAGTTCAACATCTGCAAGGAGAAGAAGCTCACCAACATCCGCGCCGCCGGCCGGGACGAGAACGTCATCCTCACGCCGCCGCGCGAGATGACGCTGGAGCGGTCGCTGGAGTGGATCGCCGAGGACGAGCTGGTGGAGGTGACGCCCCGCTCGGTGCGGCTGCGCAAGCGCCACCTCGACCCCAACGTGCGCTACAAGCTGGAGCGGGACCGCAAGCGCGGCGTGGCGGCGGCGCCCTAGCACGGCGGCCCGGTCTCGGCGCCCCGGCGGCCCGTTCTCGCCTCCGGGCGCTGTCCTCGCTCGCGACCGTGGAGCCAGGCCCGCGCGCCGACGTGGCACCCGCGGCGGCTCGCAAACGGCGGTCGCGCAGCCCGAGGATCGCAAGGGGCGCTGGCGCTCCTCGCCGGTTGCTCGCCGCAGGCGCGGTGACCGCGTCGCGCGTATCGCGGTCGCCTCGGCTCGCTGTGGAGGCGCCCTCCGGCGAGACCGGGCCGCCTGTTCGAATCGAGCGCCCGGGCCTCCCCGACGGCACAATCCGCAG
>DASRTO010000249.1:0-9355 GCA_035655915.1 Anaeromyxobacteraceae bacterium | reverse complement strand
GTACAAGCCCTTCAGGGTCTGGCCATCGGAGCGCGTGTCGTCGGCGGGCGCGCGGCTAGCCGGTCCCGTGACGGGGCGTAAAGGGAAGTTTTCCCTGGCGGCGTTGGCACAGGGCTGGACGGGCCCTGGCTGGCCGTGCTCGCCGGTTGTCGCGATCGTCGCGCGGATCCAGCGCCGGCGGGCGAGGGCGGCCCGGAAGACTCCTCCCGCGACTCGCGGTCTGTGGCCGCCGGTACCCCGAGCGGGGACCTTGATCCCCATCAGGTCGTGCTGGCAGGCTGGAGCCCTCGACTGAGAGGCGAACGCGGGAAGGGCACACCATGCGACCCCTCCTCCCGGCGCAGGCGCGCGGGGAGATCGAATGGGTCGATCTCGAAAGCGGAACGCGCCAGAGCATGTTCTTCGGAGCGTGCCACAAGACGCTCGGAGGGGACGTGTGCGACGGGGTCCGGCTCGCCCTGGCGCACGCCGAGCCCGGCGATAAGCCGGAGGGATACCTGCCGAACCACGTGCTGCTGGTGATCCTCGCCGGCGAGACTTCCTGCCGGGTGCGTTGGTCCGCAGGCCCGAAGCGGGCTGGCAAGGCGGGGCCCAACAGCGTGCATCTGTTCCCCGCCGAGATGCCGTACTCCAGCAGCTGGGACGCCCCCGTCGACTACCTCGTCGTCGAGATCGCGCCGGAGTTCGTCTCGGCGGTGGCGGGGGCTGAAGCCGGGCCCGGGCGAGTCGAGCTACGCGCCTCGTCCGGCGAGGACGATCCCTTCCTGGTGCACGCAGGCCTGGCGCTCGCCGACGAGGTCAGGACCGGATCTCCCGGCGGGCGGCTCTGCGGGGAGAATCTCGCCGTGGCGCTGGCGGCGCGCCTGCTACACACCCATGCCGAGGTGCGCCCGCGGGCGCACCAGCGCCCCCTCTCGCGGGCGCAACTCGACCTGGTGCTGGGGCACATCGCGGGACACCTCGAGACAGACCTCTCGCTGCGCGAGCTGGCCGGCGTGGCGGAGATGGACGTCTTCCGCTTCGTCCGCTCCTTCAAACAGAGCACGGGGCTACCTCCGCACCGGTACGTCCTGCACGCGCGCGTCGAGCGGGCCAAGTTCCTCTTGCGGGACTCGACGCTCTCCATCTCCGACGTCGCCCTGAGGACCGGCTTCGCCACGCCGAGCCACTTCGCCACCACCTTCCGCCGGGTGACCAAGGCGACGCCGCGGGCCTTCCGCGATTCGCTGCCGTAGGGGCTAGCGGAGAATCCTCCACGACGCGCGGCACCAGTCGTTCCTCGATGTAGCTGCTCTCTCGAGCTTCGCTTTCGATCGTGAGACGGTTGGAACAGGACTCGTCGCCCTCCGGGCCGGGGGCGAGCGATCGCGTTCTTGGTGTGCTATGAACCCGTCTCGCGGCCGGACGAGTGAAGGCGAGGGGGCCACCAGGAGGCGTGTCAGCAATGTCGCAGGAGATCATCGACCGCCTGAACGAGCTCCTCGAGTACGAACGGGCCGGCGTCGAGGCGGCCATGGGTCTGGCCACCTCCAACGCCCCCGGCTTCAGCCACGGGGAGCTGCAGAAGTTCGCCGAGGACGAGGGATGGGCGTGCGGAGGTCTGCGGAAGGCGATCCTTCGGTTTGGCGGGCGGCCATCGGAGCAC
This sequence comes from Anaeromyxobacteraceae bacterium, assembly GCA_035655915.1. Lineage (GTDB taxonomy): Bacteria > Myxococcota > Myxococcia > Myxococcales > Anaeromyxobacteraceae > DASTPH01. Next base: position 7,710 of record DASRTO010000249.1, on the reverse strand, counting down.
ACCGGAGCCTTCGCCCAGCGGGTGCTGGCGGTGGCGGACGAAGGGGAGCGGGTGACCCTGCTGGCCCGCGGCCAGTCACGGGTCGTGAGCAAGATCGAGACCCTCCTCGCCAAGGACCTGGACGAGGAAACCCGGGCGTTCCTGCACGAGATGCGAGAGCAGCACCTGGAGAACCTCGAGGCCTGTCACCGCCGGGCCGAGGTCCTCCAGGCGCCGCCGAGCCCCCCCTACCGCGGGCTGGCCTTCGGCCACCTGTGCGAGGCACACGACCGCATCTACTACGGTGGGTGGCGCAGGCCCGCGGCCATGCCCTTGGACTTCCGGCGGGCCCACCGCCGGATCTCACGCTATCTGGACGCTCTGGCACAGGAATGCGAGCGCTCGCGCGACGCGGAGGGCAAGCGACTCCTGGAAAAGGCCCTGGCGGCCTTCGCTCGAGCCGATCCGGACGTCTTGACCCCCGGCGACGTCATCAACCTGGACCAGGCGCTTTCCTACGGCCACCATGCCCTGAACGCGCTTCTGCGGCAGTACCGGATGCCAGTGCACGATCCGGCGGACTTCCAGGCAGTCTACGATGTGGTCGACCTCCCGTTCAGGGAGGAGCTCTGACACCGGGAAGCGTCGCAAGTCCAGATTGAGCGATAGGCCGTAGCGCCCGCGCAGCCAGCTCCAGCGCGCCCGAAGCGTGCTCGGCAGGGAACCCGAAATCTCCGATCTATGCTACGGTCGCAGCGGATTTCTCCGGAGACCGTGCCCTCCTGGAGAGCACCCGTGAATACGCGCATCGGACCGTTCCTTCGGCTTCTGGCCGTCGTCGCCGGATCCGTCTCTTCAGGCCACATCGCCCTGGCGGCGTCGCGCTCGGACACCCTGAAGATCGGCGTCCTCGCTCCCATGTCCGGCCCGTACGCCGCAGGAGGGACCTCCTTCGTGCAAGCCGCCACCCTCGCGGTCGAGCAGGCGAACGCGGACGGGGGTGTCCTCGGCCAGCAGGTGACGATCGTCGTCAGCGACAGCCAGGGTAGGGTGGACGTGGCGAAGTCGGAAGCACTGAGGCTCGTCTCCCAGGAGAAGGTCGCCGCCCTGGTGGGCGCCTACCTGTCGGAGGAGACGGTGGGCGCCATGGAGGTCGCCGCCGCGCAGCGGGTCCTGCTCATCGTCCCCGTCGCGGCCACCGCCGAGATCACCGACAAGGTCCAGAAGGAGTACGAGCGGTACCGGTACGTCTTCCGGGTGGGGTACTCGCTGCGGCAGTGGGCCGAGCTGATCGGCGCGTTCCTGTCGGATCGCGGGGCCCGCCGGTACGCCTTCGTGGGCGCGGGGATCCGGTGGAACCGGGAGCTGGGCGAGGCGCTCGAAGGGATCGTGGCGCCAAAGGGGATGACGGCCTCGTATAGCGGCTTCTACAGCCCGGCGAACCCGGCGTTCGATCCGGTCGCGGTCGCCGTGGCCGTCTCCCCCCCCGACATGGTGGTGCTGGGGGACCCCGGACGGAATTCCGTCTCCTTCCTGAAGCGGCTGCGCGAGGTGGCTCCGGCGCTCCCGGTGCTCTCCGTGGGTGGCGCGCTGGGGGATGCCCGGCTGGCCGCCTCCATACCGCTCTCCGCCCCGGTCTACGTGCAGGCCGCCGCATGGAAGGGTGGCTCCCCGGGAGCGACGGCGTACGCGGAGAAGTTCGAGCACCGATACGGAGCGGCCCCCGTCGGCTACAGCGATACGCTTCCCTACGACGCCGTCACGGTGCTCGTCGCCGCCTGGCGCAAGGCGGGGAGCGCGGAGCCCGCCGCCGTCGTTCCGGTCCTGGAGCGCGGGGCGTTCGCGGGCGTCGCCGGGACGTACCGGTTCGACGCGGCCCACCAGGCCCGCTGGGGGACGGGGCCGGGCGATCTCCGGGGGACCGTCGTACGCTGGGAGCGCGACGGCGCGCGGATCGTCTTCCCCCCGCACTGATCGCGTCCTTGTCCCCCCTCCCCCAAGTCCTCCTCGACGGCCTCTTCGCGGGAGGAACCTATGCCCTGATGGCGGCCGGGATGGCGCTGATCCTGGGCGTGGTGAAGGTGATCAATCTTTCCCACGGTGCGTTCTTCATGCTCGGAGCGTACGTGGCCTGTGCGCTCGCCGAGCGCGGGATCGATCACCCCCTGGCCGGGGCGCTGCTCGCCGCGACGATCGCCTTCGCCTTCGGCGTCTTCCTCGGCAAGAGCTTCGTCAACCCGGCCAGGAAGTACCCTTTCGCCTTGGCGGTGGGAACCCTTGCATGGGCCTTGCTGCTCGAGGAGGCGGCGCACATGGTCTGGGGCCCCCACCCGCTCTCGGTGGAGTCGGGCGCGCCCTGGATCGGGCCGGGGGGGCTGGTCATCCGGAAATGGGGCGTGGTCGCGTTCCTCTCCTCCCTGGCGCTGCTCGGGGGGCTGAAGGCGCTCCTGGCCACGCGTCCCGGGCTGCCGCTGCGGCTCATCGCCGAGGACGAGGAGATCGCCGGGTCCCTGGGGATGGATGTCGCGGCGATCCGCTACCTCACCTTCGGCGGGGCCTGCGCCATGGCCGCCGCGGCTGGGGCGCTCCTTTCCCCGTCGGGGGCCGTGACGCCGACCATGGGGCGGGCACCGCTCCTCCTGTCCCTCGTGGTGGTGATCGTCGCCGGGATGGACTCGGTCGTGGCGATCTTCTTCCTCTCGGTGGCGCTCGGGGTCCTCGGCAACGCCTGCGCGTACTTCCTCTCTCCCCAGTGGTCGTACGTGGCCCTGCTCGCCGCCGTCTCCCTGCTTCTCACGGCGCGCCCCGCGGGGATCGTCGCCCTTGCCGGGAGGCGGGACTGATGTCGATGGCGAGGGTCCGCCGAGCGCGAGGAAGCACCGGATGAGCCCGTGGAGGACGCTCCCCTCCGGCCCGTGGGCCGACCCTTTCCGCGGCGGCTGGCTGGCCGCCGGGATTGGCCTGCTCCTGCTGTTCCCGCTCTCGTCCCCGAACGCGTACTTCATCGACGTGTTCACGACGGGATTCCTGCTGGCCGCCTTCACCGCTTCGTGGGACGTGATCGGCGGGATCGCGGGACAGTTCACGCTCGGCCACGCGCTTCCCTTCGGCGTCGCCACGTACGCCTGCGCCCTCCTCACCAGCGTGGCGGGGTGGCCGCTGCCCCTGGCCTGCGCGGCGGCCGTCCTCCTCGCTGCCCTGGTGGGGACCGCCATGGGCGCGCTCTCGGCGCCGCTGTCCGGACCGTTCGTGGCCCTCCTCACGCTCTCGCTGGGCGAGATCGCCCACGAGGTCGCCGCCGGGCACACCTTCTTCTCCGGGCCGGGCGGGTATGCGTGGGGAGGGGAGGGCGGGATCCCCGTGACGCTGCCATGGGTCGACGCTCCCCCGCTGGCGTCGTACTACGCCGCCCTCTGCCTGCTGTGCCTCGCGTCCTTCGCGATGCTGCGCCTCTCCCGGTCCAGGATGGGGCTCATCCTCCGCGCCGTGGCGGGAAGCCCGATCACGGCCCAGGCGTCGGGGATTCCGATCGAGCGCTTCAAGCGGATGGCGTTCACCGTGGGATCCGTCTTCGCGGGGACGGCGGGGGCGGGCTTCGCCGTCCACGTGGGGCGGGCCACGGCGACCGACCTCTCCCTCGAGCTCTCCTTCCAGGCCGCGACCTTCGCCGCCGTTGGCGGGTGCGGAACGATCGTTGGGCCGGTCGTCGGGGCGCTCGTGCTCCACGTCCTTCTCCAGGCGCTGTCCCTCCCCCCTTCGGCGCGGGTCCTGCTGTACGCTCTGACCCTGTTGGTGACGCTGCGCTTCTTCCCCGGGGGGGTCGTCGGGACCGTGCGGATGGCGGCCTGGCGGGTCCTCCGGAAGGATGGGGTGCGGCCTCCGCGGGCAGGCGTGGGTCGACCGGAGGGGGACGGGAGATGACGGTGCTGCTCTCGGCGGAGGGGATCAGGAAGTCGTTCGACGGCACGCGGGTGCTTGACGGCGTCAGCTTCTCGATCGCGCCGGGGGAGCCGGTGGGGGTCTTCGGCCCCAACGGAGCGGGAAAGACCACGCTCGTCAACATCCTCTCCGGGCTTCTCCGCCCCGATGCCGGCAAGGTCAGCTTGGAGGGCAAGGAGATCACGCGGCTCTCCCTGGACGCCCGGTACCGGCTCGGCATCGCCCGGACCTTCCAGATCCCGCACCCGTATCCGTCCCTCCTGGTCCGGGAGGCCGTGAGCGTGGCCCTCGCCGCCAACGGGCGCGGAACCCCGGAGGAGAAGGGCGCAGGGGACTCCGCGGACGGGCCGGTCGAGGAACTGCTCGCCCGGACAGGATTGTTCAACCAGCGATTCGTCCCGTGCTCCCTGCTGTCCCAGGGGTGCCTCCACCGCCTCGAGTTCGCGCGGGCGCTGGCGTGCCGGCCGAAGCTGCTGATCCTCGACGAGGTCTTCTCCGCCTTGTCCGCCGCCGACGAGGAGGATCTCCTGGCCCTGCTGCGGAAGACGAACGGGGACGACGGGACCGCCTTCCTCCTCGTCTCCCACAACCCGCCGCTCCTGAAATCGGTCTGCCAGCGGATCCTGGTCCTGGAGGAGGGGCGGATCGTGCGCGAGAGGAACCTGTAGTGACGGGCGGCGCCGCGATCCTGAAGGTCCGCGACCTCACCGTCGCCTTCGGGCAGGTGGTGGCGGTGCGGGAGGTCTCCCTCACCGCCGCGGAGGGGGAGACGGTCGCCATCTTCGGCGCGAACGGTTCGGGGAAGACCACCTTCCTCAAGACGGTGGCGGGGATGATTCCGGCCACACAGGGGAAGGTCCACTGGCGGGGGGAGGATGTCACGGCGCTGACGGCCCACGAACGGGCGGCGCGGGGAATGCGCTACCTCTCCGACCGTTCGAGGGTGGCGACGCGGATGACCGTTCTCGAGAATCTCGAGGCCGGGGCCTGGCTCCTTCCGGCCTCACGCTGGAGCGCGGCGCGCGAACGCGTGTTCTCCCTCTTCCCCGTTCTGGCGGAGAAGGCCCGGTCGCCCGCCGGCGTCCTCTCGGGCGGAGAGCGCCAGATGCTGATCGTGGGCAGGGCGCTGGTCGGGGAACCGAAGCTGCTCCTCATGGACGAGCCGTTCCTCGGGCTCTCCCGGGAAGTGCGGGACCGGCTGCTGGCCGTGATCGAGGAGACGCTGAAGGGGCGGGCGACGATCCTTCTCGCGGAACACGACGCGGAAGGAGCCAACCGGCTTCTCGACCGCTTCGTCATCTTCCGGAACGGCTGCCTGGTCCACGAAGGCCGCCGGTCGGACGTCTCCGACTCGAAGGAGCTGGTCTCGGTGCTGTACCGGCACTTCCGCCCGGGAGACCCGCCCGGCAAGGCGGACGGAGCCCGACGAAGGGGAGGCGCGTGAGCGTTGCGGAGGGATCAGAACGCCCCGCTCAGCGCCCCCGCCACCTCGCCGGGCGCTTCGCCAGGAAGGCGTCGATCCCCTCCGCCGCGTCCTCCTCGAGCATGCCGCAGGCCATGGTCTCGCCGGCGGTCGCGTAGGCGCCGGCCATGGGCTGGTCGATCTGCCGGTAGAAGGTGCGCTTGCCGGCGGCGATCACCGGGCGGCTGCGGGCCACGATGACGTCGGTGAACCTGGCGATTTCGGCGTCGAGCGAGGTCGCCGGCACCACCCGGTTCACCAGCCCCCACGCGAGCGCGGTCCGCGCGTCGAAGAGCTCGCCGGTGAGCAGCAGCTCCATGGCGCGCTTGCGGCCCACGTTGCGCGCCACGCCCACCACCGGCGTGGAGCAGAAGAGCCCGATGTTGACGCCCGGGAGGGCGAAGCGCGCCTCCTCCGCCGCCACCGCCAGGTCGCACATCGAGACCAGCAGGCAGCCGGCGGCGGTGGCGACGCCGTGCACGCGCGCGATCACCGGGATGGGCAGCTCGGTGATCTTCATCATCATGCGGTTGCAGTCGGTGAAGAGCCGGCGCTGCCAGGCCTCGTCGTCGCTGTGGGCGCGCATCTCCTTCAGGTCGTGCCCGGCGCAGAAGCCGCGCCCGGCCCCGGCCAGGATCACCACCCGCGCCGCCTGGTCGCGCCCGGCCGCGTCCAGCTCGGCCTCCAGGGCGGCGACCATGGCGCTCGAGAGCGGGTTGAAGCGCTCCCCGCGGTTCAGGGTCAGGGTCACCACGCCCCCGGCGTCGTGCCGAGTGACGTAGGGCCCCGCCGCCACCGCTGCCGCATTGGTGCTCATGACGTTCCTCCTCGCCTCCGGGCGCGCCGGACGGCGGCCATTCGATGGCCGCGACCGACCCGGCCTTCTCTCGTAGCACGTTCTTCTGGATCTTGCCCGTCGAGGTCCTGGGCAGCGGCCCCAGCACCACCGTGCGCGGCACCTTGTAGTGGGTCATCTGCGCCCGGCAGTGCTCGACGAGCTCGGCCTCGGTCGCCGACGCCTCCGACCGCAGTCCCCGGCACCGTCAGCGCAGCCTCCTGCGCAGGTGGTTGAGCACGTCGATGCGGGTGACCAGGCCCACGAACTCGTCGCCGTCCACCACGATGGGGACCAGCCCCTCGGCGAAGAGTGGCAACAGCTCGCGGATGGGCGTGGCCACCGGCACCGTCCGGAGCCGCGTCGCCATCACCTCGCGCACCGGCAGGCGGAGCTTCGCCTCGTCCTCGGCCGCGGCCAGCAGCAGGTCCGACTCGTCGACGATCCCCACCACCCGTCCGCCTTCCAGCACCGGCAGCTGCGACACGTCGTAGAGCTTCATGCGCCCCAGCGCCACCAGCAGGCCGTCGTCGGGTGCCACGGTGATCACCGCCCGTTCGGCGTGGCGCCGGCTCACCAGGTCGCGCAGGTCGCCGCTGGGCGCGCGGTCGGTGAATCCCTGGTCGGCCATCCAGAAATCGTCGAACATCTTGGAGAGGTACTTGTTGCCGCTGTCGCAGACCAGGGTGCAGACGCGCCTGGGCCCATCCTGCTCGCGGCAGTAGCGCAGCGCCGCCGCCAGCAGCGTCCCCGACGAGGAGCCGGCCAGGATCCCCGCCACCCGCAAGAGCCGCCGGGCGGTCTCCAGGCTTTCCCGGTCGGGGATGGTGTAGGCGCGCCTCACCCGCGACAGGTCGGCGATGGGGGGAACGAAGTCCTCGCCGATGCCTTCCACCAACCAGGAACCGGCCTTGCCGACCCGCCCCGAGGTGACGTACCCCGCCAGGACCGAGCCCTCCGGGTCGGCGAGCACCATCTCGCAGCCGGGCATGGCCTTCGCGAAGTACCGGGAGAGGCCGGTGATGGTGCCGCCCGACCCGACGCCGCAGACCATGGCGTCGAGGCGGCCGCCCAGCTGGCGCTCGATCTCGGGCCCGGTGGTGGTCTCGTGCGCCAACGGGTTGGCCGGGTTGGCGAACTGGTTCGCGTAGAAGGCACCCTGCTCGCGGGCGATGCGCTCGGCCAGGTCCTGGTAGTAGTCGGGATGCCCCTTCTCCACGTCGGAGCGGGTCATCACCACCTCGGCTCCCAGCGCCTTCAGGTGGAAGATCTTCTCCTGGCTCATCTTGTCGGGGATGACCAGGGTGAGCCGGTAACCCTTCTGCGCCGCCACCAGCGCCAGGCCCAGGCCGGTGTTGCCGGCGGTGGCCTCGACCAGCCGCCGGCGGTCCCCGCCCAGCTTCCCCTCGCGCTCGGCCGCGCCGATCATGGAGAGGCCGATCCGGTCCTTGATGGAGCCCCCGGGGTTCTGGCTCTCCAGCTTGAGGAACAGCTC
>DASRTO010000248.1:0-23355 GCA_035655915.1 Anaeromyxobacteraceae bacterium | reverse complement strand
CCCGCCTCGGCCTGGGCCGGGTACCAGCGCTGGGGTGGCGCCAAGGAGATCTTCGTGGCGGGGCGGGAGGCCGGGCTGGCCGCCGACTACTCGCACGCCGACCTGCTCCTCGGGCGCCGGGCCCGAGAGGAGATCTTCCCGCGGGTGCGGGACTGGCTCCTGGCCCACGCGGGCCCATCCCCCGTGCGGTAGGGCGGGGGCTCGTCCCCCGCCTGGAGGCCTAGGCCGAGGCGGCCGCCACCCGGGCGGTGCGCGCCGACGCCACCAGGTCGCGCTGGTGCCAGGCGGCCAGGGCGGTGAGCAGGCAGGCCAGCGCCCGGAAGCCCTCCCCCGCGGCCAGGGTCGGGCCCGAGGCCGACGAGTCGAGCGCCAGCGCGCCAGTGGCGTCGAAGAGGAGCCAGCAGGCGTTGGCGCCGAAGAGCGCCCACCAGATGCCGGCCAGCCGCCCGCCGCCGAGGTGCACCGCGAAGCGGAGCACCGGCACCATGAGCACGAAGACCAGGCCGTCGCAGACGTAGGAGAAGACGTCGGCCCACCGCTCGGGGTGGGCCGCCAGCGCCAGCGGCAGCTCGCGTCGCAGGGCCGCGCCGACCACCGCGGCCGCGATCACCACGAAGATGGCCCCGGTGAGGTGGCGCCGCCGGGCGGGCTCGAAGTCCAGCCCCGTGCTGCGCACGGCCAGCGCCAGGCGCGCCGCGCCGTAGAGCGAGAGGGCGTTGCCCGCCACCAGGAGGAGGAATCGCGCCGGGTGGTGGCTGGCCGCCTGGCCCGCCACCCCCATGATCGCCGGCGCGTCGGCGAGCGCCAGCATGGCGAAGGCCGCGCCCATGGCGAGCCAGTAGTCCCGCAGGTAGTCGCCGCGTCCGAGCGCGAAGGCGGCCCGCAAGCCCTCCGCCGCGGCCGCGGCCTTGAAGAGGAGCCCGGCCATGGCCGACCACCCCTCGGCCTTGTCCGGGGGGAGCAGGGTCACCAGGAGGACGTGCCCGGCCACCACGGCGGCCACGGCGAATGGGCGCCACATCAGCGGACCTCCCGCAGGATGGACTCGACGAGGCCGGCCGCGACCTCGGCGCCGAGGAAGGTGGTCAGCATGGGGCGCAGCCCCTCGCACAGCCGCGGCAGCTCGGGGAGGCCCACCGCGTCCACCTCCCGCTCCAGCCAGGTCCTGGCCGAGAGCTTCACCGCCGCCTCGGCGGTCTTCCGGCCGAGCAGCGGCGCCAGGCGCGCCTGGACTTGCAGGTGAATGGCCACGGCTCCCCGACCTCCACGGCCATGTTGACGGGTGGTGCCCGGCGGCCGGAATACCATGTTCGGGGTCCCCTGCTATGCTGGGCCGGGTGCGGGTCCTCCTCGCCGCCCTCCTCCTCGCCGGGGCCGGGTCGCCGGTCTGCCCACCCGGGAGCACACCGGCCGGCGGGCCGCCTCCCGACGGCTGGGAGGCCTGGTGCGAGCGCCCCGACGTGTCGGGGAAGCCGCGGCGCCACGGTCCCTCGCGGAGCTGGTACGACGACGGCGGGCTTCGCTCCGAGGCCACCTGGCGGGACGGGATCCTCGACGGCCCGTTCGTCGAGTACCACCGCGGCGGCCTGCGGGCCCGTCAGGGCGAGTACCGGGATGGCGAGAAGCAGGGGATGTGGCGCATCTGGTTCCAGAGCGGGGTCCTGGAGGAGGAGGCCGAGTTCGAGCGGGGCCGGCTTCAGGGGCGCTTCGCCAGCTTCTGGCCGAACGGCCGCACGCGCGCCGAGGGGCGATTCTGCCTGGACATCCAGTGCGGCCGCTGGACCTCCTGGAGCGAGGACGGCTCCGAGCTCGGCAGCGTGGTGCACGAGGAGATCCGGGGCACGCCCTAGCCTCGCCCCGGAGTGGCGGCGGGCCCTGGCGCCGCCCGCTCGCCGGCGATAGGACCGTCTGGGAGGTGGCCCATGTTGCTCCCCGCCACGGATGGCCACGCGGACGCGGCGCGCGCGAGGCTGCTCGAGGTCTACCAGGACGCCGTGGAGGAGCTGGCGGCCAGGCTCGCCTCCGCCATCCGATCCGGCTTCTACCGGCGCTGGGAGGCCGAGGACGTCGAGCGATTCCCGGGGCCCTGGGACGAGGCGCGCCCGGAGACCATGCCGCCGCGCCTCAGGCTGGAGCGGGTCTGCAGCCGGACCCTCTGGTGCCGCACCGAGCCCTGGGCTCATCTGACGCTGGCGCTGTCGCGGAGCGCGCCGGCGGCCCTCCGCGACAACCAGAATCTCGAGCCGCCGCTCGTGCGGGCCCTGGCCAGCGAGGCCATGGCGCGGGACGTCCTCATGGTGGCCGCCCGGGCCGGGGGCGAGGGCTGATCCCGCCCCGGCCTAGGGCGGCGTGGCGTGGCAGACGCCGCAGCCGGTCCCGGAGCCGATGGCGCCGGTCGACCCGAAATCCGCGCCGAACGGCTTGTCGGTGCGCATGGCCGAATGGCAGGTCAGGCACCCGGCGGTCGCATGTTGGCTTCGCCCGGATGGGGTGTCGCCGCCGCCGGGATGGCTGGCCACCGTGTCGACCTGGGAGTCGGCGTGGCAGCGCAGGCAGCTGGCGGGATTGGTGACGTCGATCGGCGTGCTCGAGTTCTCGGTGGTGTGGATGACGAGGATGGAGACGTTGCCCACCACGCTGGGGTGGGGCCAGCCGGTGGCGAGCGTGCTGTGGCAGGCGTAGCAGCCGAAGGCCGTCGGGTCGTTGGGCGTGGCGATGTCGAGGTGGCACTCGGTGCAGTACACGGCGGCGTGGGCCGTGCCGGCGCTCCGGGGGAAGAAGGCGGTGTCGTGGTTCGCCGGGGCGGCCATGGTGCCCCTGGGGTGACACCCGAAGCAGGTCGGGCCGTCCGTGGCGAATCCGGAGACCGCCGCGTGCCCGGTGCCGAGCTGGGGCTGCTGGTGACAGGCGGAGGTCGTGCAGTCGAAACGCTTGAAGGTGTCGTAGCTGCCGTGGCAGCCGTTGCAGTCGGCCGCGGCGTGGACGCCGGTGGCGATGGGGAAGAAGCGGTCGTGGCTGGCGCGGGAGGGCACGGTGACCCAGTTCGAGGGAAGGTCCTTGCTGCCGCAGGCGGCGGCGGCCACCGTCGCAATCGCCAGGAGGGCGCGTGGGATCCGGCTCATGCTCCGTCTCCCGCTCGGAAGACGTCCGCGCCATATAGCGGACCGGCCATGTGGGCAGCAACTGCCGGCGGGGTTCCCGCGGCGACAGGTCGGATCGGGTGCGGCGAGGTGCGACATCACCAGCCGCCGGCGAGGGAGGCGAGGCCGCTGAAGCCGTAGCTGTCGAGGTTGCCGAAGTCGAGGCCGCCCCTCGCCAGCACCGACAGCTTGAAGGCCAGCCAGCGGGTGAGCTGCGCCGAGCCGGCGAGGTACAGCCCGAGCTCCTCGCCCGGCGCGCTCGGGAGCCCCGGGCGCGCGTCCTCGTACCACGAGAAGCGCGCCACCAGGCGGAAGGCCTCGCCCGGCCAGGCGGACACCTGGAGCCAGGCGTTCTGGCCCTGCAGCCAGCCCCAGTCGGCGAGCCAGCCGGCCGAGAGGGCCAGGCGGGGCGTGAAGAAGCGGGGCATGGACAGCTCCGGACCGGCCCAGCCGTGGCGGAGGCCGCTGGTCAGGTCCTGGACGCCTCCGCCCATGACGGAGAGGGTGAAGAAGCGCGACAGGTCGAGGCTCGCCGTCAGGTCGGCGCGCCGGGAGGGGCCGGGCCACCGCGCCTGGACCACGGCGTCGCCGGGCGTGGTCAGGCCCACGTAGCCGAAGCCGCCGTCGTAGGAGAAAGCCGCGAGGGGCCTCCCCGAGAACGCCACCCGGGCGACGTCGAGGTAGCCGGGGGCGTGGGTGGTCCCGGCCCCGACCTGGACCTCCGCCGAGACGTCCAGGGCCCGCGAGACCCACACGCCGGCGGTGGCCCCGAGCTCCCCGCGGCTCCCCAGCTCGGGCGAGTGCCCGTAGGCCAGGCGCCCCTCGTGGTGCAGGCGCCAGGAGCCGAGCGGGGCCTCCAACGACCACCAGGCACCGCCCTGGTAGCGCTCGACCGTGGGGGCGGTGCTCCAGGGGTCGGGGACCAGGCCGCCGAACACGCCCACCTCGCTCTGCCCCAGGTGCATCCCCAGCCGTGCGCCGTCGAAGACCGGCGCCCCGGGGACCATCCACGGCCGCACCCGCCCCAGCTGGGCGCTGAAGGGCCGCGCCGGATCGCGGTAGTCCAGCTCCGCCTGCCAGACCAGGAGCTGGGTGGCCGGCCCGGGGAGGAAGGAGGTGGAGTGGCGCGAGATCCACCGCCGGGCGGAGAGGTCCACCGACAGGCTCAGGGTACGGGAGAGCGGCAGATCGCGGATGGCGACGTCGAGCTGGGCCTGCTGGTCGGGGCTGGCGACGTTGCTCCTCCAGGAGGCGAAAGCGAGCTCCACCTCCGAGGTGGGCCGGGCCGCAGCCGCGGCGCCGGGCCGGGCCACGAAGTCCACCTGGCCGAGGGGCGCGGCCTCGACGGCCGCCAGCCGCCGCGCCTGCTCCGCCGCGGGAAGGGGCGGGGGCAGCTCCTTCGGCGGCGGGGCTGGCCGCGGGGCGAAGGCGAAGGCGTCGCCGGCGCGGAAACCGGTCCCGGCGCAGCGGGCGTGGTGGTCGGAGACCTCCTCCACCCGGCAGGTCCCGACCGGCCGGCCGTTCCGTTGCAGCTCGACCACCGCCCCGGCCGCGAGGCCCTCCTCCGAGCCGGCGTCCAGGTAGGCGCGCTCCTGGGTGACCGAGAGGACGCGGCCGCGGCCGGCCGCGGCGGCCGCGACGGCCAGGAGCAGGGCGGCGGCCGGCGTCATCGCCTCCCTCCCTGCAGGCGGAGCGCGCCCGGCCCGCTGAAGGCGTGGCACTCGTAGCACTTCTGGTTGGTGCACTGGAAGCCGGGGACGGCCGGGTGGCCGTTGCAGTCGTGGCAGCGGGTGCAGGCGGCCGTGCCGGTGCTGCACGCCGTGGCGCCGGGAGCGATCGACGTGCCGGTGTGGCACGACAGGCAGCGGATGCCGGCGTGCGGGCCGCTGGCGATGGCGAAGCAGGCCTCGTGCTGCGGGTAGTAGGCCGGCGAGAACCGCCACCAGGTGTGGCACTGGCGGCAGTCGGCGGGGAAGCCCGGGGCCGCGTGGTCGAGGGCGGCTCCGGCGGCGCGGGCGAGGTCGGCCTGATGGCAGGCGGCGCACTGGACGGTCGGCCTGGCGAAAGCGCGGTCGCGCCGGTCGCCGTGACACTCCTCGCAGGCGATGAGGGCGTGCCGCCCCTGGAGCGGGAAGTTGGTCCGCCGGTGGGCGTCGGCGTCGAAGATGGTGCGCCACTGCTCCGCGTCGTGGCACCGGCCGCAGCGCCGGCCGGCGATTCCGCGGTGCGGGTCGGCGTGGCAGGCAGCGCACTCCCGTCCGGTCACCTCCTCGAGGCTGACCGGGTGGCAGGCCTTGCAGGAGGCGCGCGCGTGCCGGCCGGTGAGCGGGAAGCCCGTCTTCTCGTGGGGGAAGCGGGCCGGCGTCCAGCCCTCGGCGGTGTGGCAGACCGCGCAATGGGTCGCGCCCGCGTGCGGCGGCGGAGGCAGGGGCGGCGGGGGCAGCGGCGGACCGGCCTTGAGGTTCGGTGTCTGCGGAGCGGCCAGCGCGATGCCGCCGGCGGCGAGCACGAGGACGGCCAGGATGCGTCCCATCACGGCTTCACCCCCCGGAAGGCGCCGCGGTGGAAGTCGCGGTGGCAGCCCTCGCAGGCGGTCGGCAGCGGCCGGTAGCGCCGCACCTCGACGCCCCGGGCCACCGCCACCGCCTGGTGGCACCTGGCGCAGGCCACCTGGAGGTGCTTCCCGTCGAGCCGGTAGCCGGTGAAGGGAGGCTCGTGCTTGAACAGGAGCTTCTTCCAGTCGTCGGCGAAGTGGCACTTGCTGCAGTCGGTCGCCCCTTTCGCGGCGAACTGGCCGACGTGGGGGTCGGCGTGGCAGGCGGCACAGCCCAGCTCCAGGGGCCGGTAGCGGACCACCGGGCCGGAAGGCCCCGCCCCGGCCCGATGGCAGGAGCCGCAGGCCGCCGTGGCGTGCTTGCCGAGGAGCGGGAAGCGGCTGTCCTTGGCGTGGTCGAACCGGACCTGCTTGAAGCTCGCCAGCTCGTGACAGGACTGGCACCCGCCCTTCTCCACCCGCGAGGCGAACTGACCGGCGTGGACGTCCCGGTGGCACGCCTGGCAGCGCCGGGCGTCGACGTTGCGGTCCACGCGGAAGAGGCTCACCGTCGCCGGTCGCTTCTGCGCCGCGAGCGCGGACCGGGTGGCCGCCGGGAACCTGGCCTCGAGCTTCGGATCGCGCGGGTGGCACAGGGCGCAGGCCACCGCCCGGTGGCCTCCCTCCAGCGGGTAGCGGGTCTTGTCGTGGTCGGCCAGGTCGAACCGTACCGGCTGGAACCCGTCCACGCCGTGGCAGCGGTCGCAGGCGGCTTCCGGGCTGCCGCTCTTCCCCATCTGGCCCACGTGGGTGTCGGCGTGGCAGCGGGTGCAGGTCTCGAAGGCCAGCCCCTTGTAGCGGGCCGCCTTCTGGCCGCGGAGCGGCCCGTGACAGGCCTGGCAGGACGCCTCGGCGTGCTTGCCCCGCAGCGGGTAGCGGGTCTTGTCGTGGAAGCCCACCGCCTGGCCGGCGGGCTTCAGCTTCTTCCAGCCGGCGACCGAGTGGCAGGTGGCGCAGGCCTGCCCGAAGCGGTTCTGGTGGGGGTCCTTGTGGCAGTCGGTGCAAGCCGCGTACGACAGCGGCTTGAAGCGGAGGAAGCGCTCCGACAGAGCCGCCGGGAAGGCCCGCTTGCCGGCGGGATCGGCCTGGCTCTCGTGACACTTGGCGCAGCCGACGCGGGCGTGCAGCCCCTGGAGCGGGTAGGCGGTCTTCCGGTGGTCGAAGCCGGGGGCCGGCTTCCAGGCCTTCTCGTCGTGGCAGCGCTGGCAGTCCCGCGCCGCCTGGCCGCGGTGCTCGTCGAAGTGGCAGTCGGCGCACGCCAGCGGCAGGCCCAGGAAGGTCTGGCGTCCCTTGCCGGCGACCTGCCGCGCCGCCGCCGTGGTCACCCGCCGCGACTCGTGGCAGGTGGGGCACTCCAGCCTGGCGTGCTTGCCCCGGAGCGGCCAGCCCGTCTTCGCGTGGTCGAAGCGGCGCTCCCCTCCGGGGCCCCAGTCGACGAGGGGGAAGCCGCGGCCCTGGTGCTCGTGGTGGCAGTTCTCGCAGGCGCGCTCGCCGGCCGGGATCCGGCCGTGGAGGCCCTTCCCCTCGGCGATCCGGGCCCGCACCTCCTTGTGGCACTCCAGGCAGCGGTCGGGAGAGAGCTTCTGGCCGGCGGCGTGGCACCGGGTGCAGTTCTGGAGCCCATCCAGTTCCGCGTGACCCTTGGCCAGCGGGCCGGGCGAGAACACGTCCTGGGCGCGAGCCGGCGCCGCGGCGATGGCCATCCCGAGGAGCAGCCCGGCGATCCTGGCGGCGCCGACGTGCCGCCGGCCCCCGGGCCTGGCGGCCGCTGGCCGCGGGATGGAGGCGGGGGCGCGGTGCATGGAGGGTCGTCGCCGTAGGCGGCGATCGCGCCCCTCCGCGCGCGCCGAGGCGCATATACCAAGCGACCCCGCCGGCGCGCCTCACCCGGAAGGGCGGGGATACATTCTCCCACCGTGTAGGGGCGAGCCTCCCGTCACCGACCGTGTACCTCGGCCGCGTCGCGCGGGCGGCCGGCGCTACGTCGGATCGGGCGGGGCGTGGCGCAGCCGCTCGGCCTCCAGGTAGGCGTCGAAGGCCGCCGAGGGGACCGGGAGCGTGAGCAGCGTGGCCTCCACCCTTCCGCCGCCGAGCGCCAGGGTGTGCTCCACGCCCGGCGTCACCGTGACCCGGCCCAGCGCCGTCACGTCGCGGGCCGGGATCTCCAGCGCGTACTCCAGCGAGACGTCGCCGGTCGGCTCGCGGGTGGCCTCCACCCGCAGCTGCAGCCTCACCCGGTCCGGTTCCATCGGATCGCGCAGCGTGAGCTGGACCGGATGGCCCAGCGGGGCCACGAACCGCGGCCGGGCGATGGGGCCGCCCTCGTCGCGGACCTCGAGCGCCACCAGGTCGCCGGCCGACCCGACCTTGCGGTCGGCCCGGGCGCGGGCCAGGGCCCGGCTCGTCTGGACGGCCACCTCGGCCGAGCTGCCGCCGAAGAGGAAGGCGAGGACCAGCAGGGCGGCGATGCGGGACGCATTCACGGTGCCGGCTCTCCTATCAGCTTTCCCGGTCGTGCTGCAACGCACATGCCCCCAGATCGAGATCGGAGGCCAGCCACATGTGGCTGCAATCACGAGGATTCCTGGCGCGGGTCGTCCCGCGGTCCCGTCCCTGACGGGGCGCCCGTGCCAGATTGTCGGGCGGCGGCGTGCCGCGCCTGCCACAGTGGCACGGTCCCGGCGGAGGGTCCCTCCGGACGCTCGCCCCCTCGCCCTCAGGCATCCGGGCCGTGAAGAAGTGGGCGCCTCGCTCATGCGAGGCGGACGATCTCCTGCTGGACCTTGGAGAAGACCTTGGGCCCCTCGGCGGTCATGACCACGTCGATCTCGGTGCGGACGCCCAGCCCCTCCTCGGGGAGGTAGATGCCGGGCTCGATGGAGAAGGCCAACCCCTCCAGCAGCTCGCGGGTGTCGTGGGTCTCCAGGTCGTCGAGGTTGGCGCCGTCGCCGTGGACGTTCTGACCGATGGAGTGGCCGGTACGGTGGACGAAGCGCTCCCCGTACCCTTTCGAGGCGACGTGGTCCCGCACCGCCCGGTCCACCTGCCAGCCCTGCAGGGTGCGCTTCTCGGAGAAGGCCCGCTCCACCGTGCGGAGGCCCAGGTCGCGTCCCTCGGCGGCGACGCGGAAGATCTCCGTGAGCTTCGGCGGCGGCCGGTCGCCGCAGAACCCGACCCAGGTGATGTCGGCGTAGACGTTGCCCGGATCCCTCCCCTTGGCCCACAGGTCGATGAGGAGCAGGTCCCCCCTGCGGATGGGGGTGGGGGTCGCCTCCGAGGGGACGTAATGCGGATCGCCGGCGTGACCGTTCACGGCCACGATGGGCGGGTGGTCGGTCACGAGGCCGGCGTCGGCGAAGCGCTTCACGAGGAAGTCCTGCACCTGGGTCTCGGTGGGGTCGAGGCCCCGGCGGTGGGACTCGCCCACGTAGGCGAAGGCCCCGTCCTTGGCGTCGTCGATGGCGCGCAGCGCGCGCACGTGGCTCGCCAGCTGGTGCGGGCTCCAGCGGCACACGAAGCGCTGCACCAGCTCCGCCGACGAGACCACCTCCACCCCGTGGGATCGCACCAGCTCCAGCGTCCCGGCGTCCACCCGCGACAGGGCCGGGATGGCGGCCTCGGGGAAGTACTCCATGGCCACCCGCCGCCCGCGCAGCGGATCGAGCAGGCTCCGGAGCGCCTCTCGTAGCGACTGCCAGGAGGCGTAGCGCACCCGCCGTCCTGGCACCGCCGGGGGGAAAGACCCGTACTCGATGGCGTGCACGAGGAGCGTGGGCTCGCCGGCTCGCGGCACCAGGTAGAACCAGCGCCGGGTCAGCATGTGGCCCCCGAGCCCCAGCGCCTCCAGGGCGGTCGGGTTCTGGCCGTGGAAATCGAAGAGGAGCCAGCCGTCGAGGCCTGACTCGGCGAGGGTGCGCTGCAGGGCCGGGACGTCCATGCGGGGCGATCTAACCTCCCGCGCCGGCCGGCCGCAATCCGGCCCATGACCCGGATCAAGGCCGGAGCGGAATTTCCGGTGCATCGGCGTGCGGCGGCGGAAGACTCGAACCGGTCCGGGGCGATGCGGGCTCGAACCCGCCGGGGGTCCACGCCCCCGTCCTCAGGGAGGGGAATCCATGCGAAACGTCCTCGCGACGTTGCTCGGCGCCGCCGTCCTCGCCGCTCCGGCCCGCGCCGCCACCGATCACGCTGACCTGGTGAAGGGACCCTTCGCCACCGGCCCCGACGTCACCAAGGCCTGCCTCGCCTGCCACGAGAGCCAGGCCGCCGACTTCATGAAGACCACGCACTGGACCTGGTCGGCGCGGCAGGTCCTCGACGGGAAGCCGGTGGACCTCGGCAAGGTGAACGCCGTGAACAACTTCTGCATCGCGCTCCAGTCGAACGAGCCGCGCTGCACCAGCTGCCACGCCGGGTACGGCTGGAAGGACGCCACCTTCGACTTCAAGAAGGCGGAGAACGTCGACTGCCTCGTGTGCCACGACACTACCGGGACCTACAAGAAGCTGCCCGCCGGGGCGGGCCACCCCGCCTACCACGAGACCGAGTTCCCGCCCGGCTCCGGCAAGAAGTGGCCGGCGGTCGACCTGGAGGCGGTGGCGAAGAGCGTGGGCGCGCCGAGCCGCGCCAGCTGCGGCGCCTGCCACTTCTACGGGGGCGGCGGCGACCACATCAAGCACGGCGACCTCGACAGCTCGCTGGTGAAGCCCTCGCTCGACATGGACGTCCACATGGCGATCGAGGGCGCCAACATGGCCTGCACCGCCTGCCACCGCAGCCAGAAGCACGTCATCCCCGGGAAGGCGCTCGGTGTCTCCCTGACCAGCGGCGGCGAGACGCTGGACTGCAGCACCTGCCACGCCGGCACGCCGCACGGGAAGAACGCGGTACTGAACCGGCACGCCGCCACCATCGCCTGCCAGACCTGCCACATCCCCACCTTCGCGCGGACGCTGCCCACCAAGGTCTGGTGGGACTGGTCCTCGGCCGGTCAGGACCGCGTCCCGGGCAAGGACCAGTACGGCCTTCCCACCTACGACAAGATGAAGGGCGACTTCCGCTGGGCGAAGGACGTCCGGCCCACGTACGTCTGGTTCGACGGATCCGTCGAGCGGGTGGTCCTCGGCGAGATGATCGACCCGAGCCGGGTCGTCCACCTCAACCACCCGAAGGGAAAGCGCGGCGACGGCAAGTCGAAGCTCACCCCGTTCAAGGTGATGAAGGGCAAGCAGCCCTACGACGCCGGCAACCGGGCGATGGTCGTGCCGCACCTCTTCGGGAAGGGCGGCTACTGGCAGACCTACGACTGGCCGAGCGCCGTCGCCGACGGGATGAAGGTCGCCGGGGTCCCCTACAGCGGGAAGATGGGCTGGGTGGAGACCGACATGTACTGGAAGGTGAACCACATGGTGGTTCCCCGCCAGAAGGCGCTGAGGTGCGACGACTGCCACGGCGACGAGGGGCGCCTCGACTGGAAGGCGCTCGGGTACCCCGGCGATCCCAGGAAGAAGTAGCGCCGGGCCGGCGGCCGGCAGTGCGGGCGGCGCCTGCCGCGGAGCCGCCTGTCGGTAGACCGCCTCCTGGCATGTGATACAAGCCGGATGGGGCTCCGCGCGCCTCGCGCCGCGCGTGCAAGGGAGGTCCCATGCCGTCCAGAGGCGGTCCACCGGGGGGCGGAAGTCCTCGCGGCTCCGAGCCCATGCTCGAAGTGCTGAACGGGCTGCCCCGGGTGCTCGGTAGCATGCGCTGCGATGCCGCGGGCCAGCCGGTGGCGGTGGCCCTGCCGCCGGATCAGCCCGAGGAGATCGCCATGCGCCGCCTCGCCCTGTACGTCGCTTCCGCCGTCCTCTCCGCCTTCCTCCTCGCCGCGCGGCCAGCCGCGGCGGCGACCATCTCCATTGCCTGCGGCTCGGTCGGGATCGAGTTCGACCTCTGCAAGAGCGGCGCCGAGGCCTGGGCCAAGTCCACCCGCAACCAGGTCCGCGTGGTCTCCACTCCCAAGGACAGCAACGAGATCCTTGCGCTCTACCAGCAGCTCCTCTCGGCGCACTCGGGCGACATCGACGTCCTCCGCATCGACGTCGTCTGGCCCGGCGCCTTGGCGCAGCACCTGGTGGACATCGGCGCCGCGGTGAGCAAGGACGTGGTGGCCCAGCACTTCCCGGCCATCATCCAGGCCAACACCGTGGGAGGGAAGCTGGTGGCGCTCCCCTGGTTCACCGACGCCGGACTCCTCTACTACCGCAAGGACCTGCTCCAGAAGTACGGCCGCCAGGTCCCCTCCACCTGGCAGGAGCTGACCGAGACGGCCAGGGCCATCCAGGAAGCGGAGCGCAAGGCCGGTAACGACCGCACCTGGGGATTCGTCTTCCAGGGGCGGGCCTACGAGGGGCTCACCTGCAACGCCCTGGAGTGGATCGACAGCTTCGGCGGCGGGAGCATCGTGGACGGCAAGGGCAAGGTCACCGTCCACAACCCGAAGGCCATCGAGGCCCTGACGCTGGCGGCCAGCTGGGTGAAGGGCATCGCCCCCGAGGGCGTCCTCAACTACGCCGAGGAGGAGGCGCGAGGCGCCTTCCAGTCGGGCAACGCCGTCTTCATGCGCAACTGGCCCTACGCCTGGGCGCTCTCGCAGGCGGCGGACAGCCCGGTGAAGGGGAAGGTGGGGGTGGCGGCGCTGCCCAAGGGCGGGCCGGGCGGGAAGCACACCGGAACGCTCGGGGGCTGGCAGCTCGCCGTGAGCAAGTACTCGAAGCACGCCAAGGAGGCGGTGGACCTCGCCGTCCACCTCACCGGCCCGGTTGAGCAGAAGCGCGCCGCCCTGACCGCCAGCTTGAACCCCACCATCCCGGCGCTCTACCGGGACCCCGAGATCCTCAAGGCCAACCCGTTCTTCGGCGATCTCCTCGACACCTTCACCAACGCCGTGGCCCGGCCCTCCCGCGTGACCGGGAGCCGGTACAACCAGGTGTCGAGCGAGTTCAGGAACGCCGTCCACGAGACGCTGTCCGGGAGGACCCCGGCCGACCCGAGCCTGGCGCGGCTCCAGGGGACGCTGGAGCGCCTCTCCCGCGGCGGGAAGTGGTAGTGGGCCGGGCCGGTGCGCCATCGCCGCTGGCCCGGCAACGCCGACGCGCCGCCTGGCTCTTCGTGCTGCCGGTGCTCCTGGTGCTGGCGGCGGTGGCCGGGTGGCCGCTCCTCCGCACCGTCTACTTCGCCTTCACGGACGCCACCCTCTCCGGCCTGGAGCCGTACCGGGTGATCGGGGCCGACAACTTCGCAGCGCTGGCGCGCGACCCGGACTGGTGGCGCGCCGTCTGGAACACGGTCCTCCTGGCCGCCGTCTCGGTGACGCTCGAGACGCTGCTCGGGCTGGTCATCGCCCTCACCCTCGACGCGCACCTCCCCGGGCGCGGGCTCCTCCGGGCCGCGGTGCTCATTCCCTGGGCCATCCCCACGGTGGTCTCGGCCCAGATGTGGAACTGGATGTACAACGACCTCTACGGGGTCCTGAACGCCATCCTGCTGGCCCTGGGGCTGGTCGAGGCCCCGCTGGCCTGGACCGCCAACCCGGACCTGGCGCTCTTCGCGGTGATCGCCGTCGACGTGTGGAAGACCACGCCCTTCATGGCGCTGCTCATCCTCGCCGCCCTGCAGCTCGTGCCGGGCGAGATCTACGAGGCAGCCCGCATCGACGGCATCCCGCCGCTGACGGTCTTCTGGCGCATCACGCTCCCGCTCATCCGGCCGGCCCTGATGGTGGCCATCATCTTCCGTACCCTGGACGCGCTGCGCATCTTCGACCTTCCCTACGTCCTCACCGGGAACAGCCGCTACACCGCCTCCATGGCGGTGTTCGCGCGCCAGCAACTGGTGGACTTCCAGGACGTGGGATACGGATCGGCCGCCTCGACGTTCCTCTTTCTCGTCGTCGCGGCCTTCACGGTGATCTACCTCACCGCCGGCCGGGTGCGCCTCGGCGGCGCCGGGAGCTGAAGCATGCGCGCCCGGGCCAGGGCGGGACGGCTCCTCTTCTACCTGTTGGTGGCGGCCATCGTGGCCTACACGGTGTTTCCCTTCTACTGGGCCATCGTCTCCTCGCTCGAGTCCGGCAGCGCCCTCTACTCGGTGCGCCCGCTGCCGGCCCATCCCGAGTGGAGCAACTACCTGGCCGTGTTCCGCGAGCAGCCCTTCGCGCGGAACATCCTCAACTCGGTCTTCGTGGCCACCTCGGTGGTGGCGCTCTCGCTCCTGCTGGCGATGACCGCCAGCTGGGCGCTGGGGCGGGTCGAGTTCCGGGGGCGCACCACCCTGCTGCTCCTGGTGCTGAGCGTCTCGATGTTCCCCCAGGTGGCGGTGCTCTCCGGCATGTTCGAGCTCATCCGGGCGCTGCGCCTCTACAACGACCTCTTGAGCCTCACCCTCTCCTACCTGGTCTTCACGCTGCCCTTCACCACCTGGGTGCTCACCACCTTCATGCGGGAGCTGCCCAGGGAGCTGGAGGAGGCGGCGCTGGTGGACGGGGCCCGGCCCTGGGTCGTCATCACGCGAGTGTTCCTGCCGCTCATGTGGCCGGCCCTGGCCACCACCGGCCTCCTCGCCTTCATCGCGGCGTGGAACGAGTTCCTCTTCGCCCTCACCTTCACGCTCTCGAACGAGATGCGCACCGTCCCGGTGGCCATCGCCCTCATCAGCGGGGCCTCGCAGTTCGAGTTGCCCTGGGGGCGGGTCATGGCCGCCTCCGTGATCGTCACCGTGCCGCTGGTGGTGCTGGTGCTCGTCTTCCAGCGGCGCATCGTCGCCGGCCTCACCGCCGGGGCCGTCAAGGGCTAGGGGACAACGGGGCTGGCCACGCCCCGAGCGGGTGGGCCCGGGGAAAGCACGCACCCCTTGGGGTCCCGATGATGCGGGGCTGCCAGCGCCGTCTATGTTCCGGTGACGCATGACCACGGCGGACCAGCTCGAGACCCACCGGCAGGCGCTCGTCGGCCACTGCTACCGGATGCTGGGCTCGGCGGCCGAGGCCGACGACGCCGTGCAGGAGACGCTGCTGCGGGCCTGGAGGGCGCAGGACGGGTTCGACGGCCGGGCCTCGCTCCGGACCTGGCTCTACCGCATCGCAACCAACGTGTGCCTCGACGCGCTCGCCGACCGGGCCGGCCGGGAGCGGCCGGTGGCCATGGGCCCGGCGGGCACGGTGCACGACGACCTCGTGGAGCGCCCGCGCGCCCACTGGCTGGAGCCGATTCCCGACGTGCACGCCATCCCCGCCGACGGCGACCCGGCCGAGCGGGCCGCGCTCCGGCAGAGCATCCGGCTCGCCTTCGTGGCGGCGCTGCAGCGCCTTCCGCCGCGGCAGCGGGCGGCGCTCCTCTTGGCCGAGGTGCTGGGCTGGC
Source organism: Anaeromyxobacteraceae bacterium (assembly GCA_035655915.1). GTDB lineage: Bacteria > Myxococcota > Myxococcia > Myxococcales > Anaeromyxobacteraceae > DASTPH01. The sequence continues at coordinate 8,227 of DASRTO010000248.1, read as the reverse complement.
CGGCCTCCGAGATCGCGAGCGCCCTCGAGACCACCGTCCCGGCGGTGAACAGCGCCCTTCAGCGCGCCCGGGCCGCCCTGGCCGGGGCCGCGCCCCCGGAGGTCGCGCCGGCCCTGACGCCCGAGCAGGAGGCGCTGCTCGGGCGCTAGGTGGACGCCTTCGAGCGCTACGACGTGGACGCCCTGGCGGCCCTGCTCCGCGAGGACGTGACGCTCTCGATGCCCCCGTACACGCTCTGGCTGCGGGGACGCGAGGCGATCAAGGCCTGGTTCCTCGGGCGCGGCGTCGGCTGCCGCGGCTCGCGGCTCGTGCCCACCGCGGCCAACGGCCTGCCCGCCTTCGGCCAGTACCGGCCCGGCGGCCCTGGCCAGCCGCACCGCCCCTGGTCGCTGGTGGTCCTGGAGATCTCCGGGGACCGCATCGCCGCCATGAACCACTTCCTCGACACCGCCACGCTCTTTCCCCGGTTCGGCCTGCCGCCCGAGATCCCCTGACGGCGCGGGCGGGGCCGGGCCGGACCGAAAGCCAAGGAGGCTTCCCAATGGCCCAGCGGATGATGTTCGTGAACCTTCCGGTGCGAGATCTCGGCCGCGCCAAGTCGTTCTTCGGGACGCTCGGGTTCTCCTTCAACCCCCGATTCACCGACGACAAGGCGGCCTGCATGGTCGTGAGCGACGCCGGCTACGTGATGCTGCTCCAGGAGGCGTTCTACCGCACCTTCACCCGGCGCGAGCTGTGCGACACCACGCGCCAGAACGAGGGGCTGGTGGCGCTCTCGTGCGAGAGCCGCGCCGAGGTGGACGGACTGGTGAGCCGGGCGGTGGAGGCCGGCGGGTCGCAGGCCATGGAGCCGGTGGACCACGGCTTCATGTACGAGCGGGCCTTCTACGACCCCGACGGCCACCACTGGGCGGTGCTGTGGATGGACCCGAGGGTGGCCCAGGGCGAGGACCCGGTGGCCTCGCTGGCGTCGTGAACCGGAGGATCCCCGTGACCGCCATCGCCAGCGCCAAGATCGTCCCCAACCTGTGGTTCGCCGACCGGGCGCTCGAGGCGGCGCGCTTCTACGTCTCGCTCTTTCCCGGTTCGCGCGTTGACAGCGTCACCGCCGTCCCGGCGGACACCCCCAGCGGCCCGGCCGGGTCGGTCCAGGTGGTCGAGTTCACCCTCGCCGGCCAGCCCTTCATCGCCTTCCAGGCCGGGCCCTTCGATCCCTTCAACCACGCCATCTCGTTCATGGTGAACTGCGACGACCAGGCCGAGATCGACCGCCTGTGGGAGGCGCTCGCCGCCGGCGGCACCGCGGAGCAGTGCGGCTGGCTCAAGGACCGCTACGGCGTCTCCTGGCAGATCGTCCCGGCCGCCCTCGGCGACCTGATGAAGGACCCCGACCGGGCCCGGGCCCGGCGCGTCATGGAGGCCATGCTGCAGATGAGGAAGCTCGACATCGCCGCGCTGCAGCGGGCCCACCAGGGGCAGCACTAGATCGGCACGCGGTACGGCGCCTCCCGCTCCCCCTCCAGCGGGATCTGGTGCAGCCGGATGGAGTTGGTGTGGCCGGAGACGCCGAGCGGCGACCCGTAGACCAGCACCACCTTCTCGCCGGGCCGGGCCAGCTTCTCCTCCAGCAGCCGGTCGGAGACCAGCTGGCACATGATGTCGGGGTTCCGCACCGGCTCCATCACCTTGGGGATGACGCCCCACAACAGCGCCAGCCGCCGCCGGATGTCCTGGTCGGGCGAGAAGGCCACCACCGGGACGTGCGGCCGGTGGGCCGAGAGCAGCCGGGCGGTGGTCCCGCCCAGGGTGAAGCATGCCACGGCCACGGCGCCGGCCTGGAGCGCGGCGCGGCAGGCGGCGGCGGCGATGACGTCGGTGAAGGCCGCCGGCGGCGGGGGCGGCTCGACGCGCGGCGGGTGCGCCGCTGCGGCCGCGTGCTCCGCCTCGCGGACGATGCGGTCCATCATCTGCACCGCCAGGAGCGGGTACTTCCCGCTGGCGGTCTCGCCGGAGAGCATGACCGCGTCGGCGCCGTCCCAGACGGCGTTGGCCACGTCGCTGGCCTCGGCCCGGGTGGGGCGCGGGTGCTCCATCATGGAGTCGAGCATCTGGGTGGCGATGATCACCGGGCGGCCGGCGGCGTTGGCCTTGCGCACGATCTCCTTCTGCAGCCCGGGAACGCGCTCGGGCTGGATCTCCACCCCCAGGTCGCCCCGGGCCACCATGAGGCCGTTGGCCGCCTCCAGGATCGAGTGCAGGTTCTCCAGCGCCTCCGGCTTCTCGATCTTGGCGATGACCGGTACCACCCGCCCCGCCCGCTCCATCTCGCGGCGGCAGAGGAGGACGTCCTCGGCGGTGCGCACGAAGGAGAGCGCCACGTAGTCCACGCCGTGGGTGAGGCCGAAGGAGAGGTCGCGCCTGTCCTTCTCGGAGAGGGCCTCGACCCGGAGGGCCACGCCGGGGAGGTTGATCCCCTTGTGCTCGCCCAGGACGCCTCCCTCCACCACCTCGGCCCGCACCCGCACCCCGTCGGTGGCGAGGACGCGGAACTCCAGCAGCCCGTCGGCCACCAGCAGCCGATCCCCGGGCCGCACGTCCTCGGCCAGGTGCTGGTAGGTGGTGGAGACGAGGTGGGCGTCGCCGGCCACCTCCCCCTCGGTGGTGATGACGATCTCGCTCCCGGGCTCCACCCGCACCCCCTCCCGCCCCGCCTTGAGCGGGCCGGTGCGGATCTTGGGGCCCTGCAGGTCCGCCAGCACCGCCACCGCCTTCACCACCTTCCGCGAGGCGGCGCGGAGGCGGTCCAGGACCGCGGCGTGCTCCTCGTGCTGGCCGTGGGAGAAGTTGAGCCGGGCCACGTCGAGCCCGTTCTCGACGAGCTGGAGGATGGTGTCGGGGTCAGAGCTGGACGGGCCGATGGTGGCGACGATCTTGGCGCGGCGCATGAGCGTTCTCTTAACGCCACCCGGCCCCGGAGCGGGAGCCCTCTCCGGCCGCGCGCCCCCTCGGGGGCCGCCGCCGGCCGGCGGCCGCCCTGCCGGGCCGCCGGCGGGAACGCGGGTTGCGGCTCCGGGAGGCTGCGTCGTATGGTCGCGGGCCGATGGACGGCGCGCTCGATCCCCATCCGGCGGGCGCCTTCGTGGTGGCGGGGGCGTGGCGCGGCGCGCCCCGGCGGGCGCCGTGAGCAGGCCGGCGCGGCCCCGGCCCGGCCGGCGCCTCCCCCGCGCCTTCTTCGCCCGCGACACCCGGCGCGTGGCGCGGGAGCTGCTGGGCCAGGTGCTGGTCCACCTCGACGGCGGCGTGCGCCGCTCGCTGCGCATCGTGGAGACCGAGGCCTACCACGGCCCGGGCGACCGGGCCTCGCACGCCCGCTTTGGTCGGACCCGGCGCTCGGCGGTGATGTTCGGCCCGCCCGGCCACGCCTACGTCTACCTGATCTACGGCACCGCCCACTGCCTCAACGCGGTGACCGGCCGGGAGGGGTTCCCGGCGGCGGTGCTGCTGCGGGCCGGCGAGCCGCTGGAGAACTGCCTGCACCCGCCGCGCGGTCCCGGCAACCTGTGCCGGGCCCTGGGGGTGCGGCGGGAGACCCACGACGGCCTCGACCTCTGTGGCGAGGTGCTCTTCCTGGAGCGCGGCCCGGGCCGGCGCGAGCCGGTGCTGGCGTCGCCGCGGGTGAACGTCCACTACGCGGGGCCCTGGTCCGAGAAGCCCTGGCGCTACACGCTGGCGGACAGCCCGTGGGTGAGCGGGCCGCGCCCGGTGCGGCGCCGGCGGCGGGGTCCGCCACGGCGGTAGGGCGGCTAGTCGTCGTCCTTCAGCGACGCCTTCACCACCTGCCCGGTCCAGGCGTCCACCATCACCTTGGCCCTGTCCTTGCCGCGCTCGGCGCGGAGCTCGACGTGCCAGCGTCCGGCGCCGTCGAGGTGGGCATGCTTCAGCTTGCTCACCTCCGCCCCGTTGGCGCGGGCGTACCCCAGGGCCACGCTCACCGCCTCGGACTCGGTGAGCATGCGCTTGCTGCTGGGCGCGGCGGGGGCCGGCCGCGCCGCCGGCGGCGCCGGGGCCGGGTGGGGCTGGTAGTAGCGCGGCGGCCCGACGTAGCAGGCGGCCGCCAGCAGCGCCACCATCGGTGCGGCCTTCCTCATGAGAGGGGATCTACCGTATCTTCCGCCCGTGCTCCACATCGCCGGACAGGACAGCCGGGCCCTGGCGCGCGCCCTCGACATCGGCCTCGACGAGGCGCGGCGCATCCTGGGCGCGGTGGTGGGGAGAGGTGGGACGGTGAAGGAGGCTCGCAACGTGCGGCGCGAGGTGCTGGCGCGCGCCGCCGCGCTCGACTGCGACCGGCTGCGCGTGGAGGCGGTGGCGGATGCCCGGGACGGCTTCCGCCGCTACCTCTTCGGCCTCCGCGACGGGCTGCGCGTCGAGGCGGTGCGCATTCCCCTCTTCCAGAGCCACTACACGCTGTGCCTGTCCTCGCAGGCGGGCTGCGCCCTGGGCTGCGCCTTCTGCGCCACCGGGCGCCTGGGGCTCTCCCGCTCGCTCGAGTCCTGGGAGATGGTGGGCCAGTTCCTGGAGGTGCGGCGGGACAGCCAGCGCCCCATCACCGGCGCGGTGTTCATGGGGCAGGGGGAGCCGTTCCACAACTACCAGGCGGTGCTCCAGGCGGCCTACCTGCTGTGCGACCCGGCCGGCGGGCGGGTCGACGCCCGCCGCATCTCCATCTCCACCGCCGGCGTGGTCCCCATGATCCGGCGCTACACCGCCGAGGGGCACAAGTTCCGGCTCTGCGTCTCCCTCAACGCCGCCACGCCCGCCAAGCGGGCCGCCCTCATGCCGCTGGAGCGGGGGCACCCCCTGGAGGAGCTGGTGGACGCGGTGCGGGAGCACGCGGCGCGGCGCGGCCGGGTCACCCTCGAGTACGTGATGATCGCCGGCGTGAACGCCGGCCCGGAGGATGCCGCCGAGCTGGGCCGGTTGCTGCGCGGCATCCCGGTGCGCCTGAACCCCATCGCCGTGAACGACCCGACCGGCCGCTTCCGGCCGCCGGACGACGCCGAGTGGAAGGCCTTCCGCGACGCGCTGGCCCGCGAGCTGCCCGGCCAGCCGGTGGTGCGGCGCTACTCGGGTGGCGGCGACGCCTACGCCGCCTGCGGCATGCTGGCGAGCCGCGCAATATAGGGACGGCGCCAGCTTCGCCAGCGCCTACCTGGCAGGCGGGGCGCCCCTGGCTTGGGCCGGCGCGTCGGCGTCGAAGACGTCCAGGCGCTCCAAGAGCTCGAGCTGCTCCAGGAGGTCGAGGTTCTCCATCACCTCGGCGTCCGCGTCGGCGGGGCCGCCGTCCGGGGAGCGTCCGCTCTCCGCGCCGCCGTCCCGGGTCTCGGCACGGCCGGCCGAGCCATCGGGCTGCGCCCCTGCCTTCCCCAGGTCGCCGGGGGCCTGGAGGACCGCCAGGGACAGGACCAGGGCGAGGGCGGTCACGGGGTGGAGAGGTTCAGGCCGAGGATGAAGCGCCGCATGGTGGCGTTCGAGGGGAAGAAGTCTCCCGGGAAGAGCAGGTCCGCCTCGGCGAGCAGCGCCAGCCAGGACCAGGGCGACCAGGAGGCGTTCAGGTCGACCTCCACACCATACACCCGCCCGCCGTAGGGGCCGGGCTCGTCGGCGACGAGCCAGGCGCCGCGCCCCTCCAGCGAAAGCTCGACCGATGGCTCCCATCCCACCGCCAGGCCCGGGGCGAGGACGCCGCGCCCGTTCACGCCGGGAGCGGTGGCGCGCCGGTCGGCGAAGGACTCGGAGATGCCGCCGTTGAAGAAGAGGTTCAGGTCGGTGACGTACGGCGTGACGCCCAGGAACCCCTCGTAGCGCTGCGGCAGCGCCACCAGCGCCCGCTCGGCGGGAGGGAGGTCGCCCGACTGGTAGACCACGAAGGCGCCGCCGGTGAAGGCCGACGTCCAGGACGCCCGCCAGCGCAGCCGGCCCAGCCACCCCTCCACCGGGATCGAGCGGAGGTAGGCGGGCTCCCCCGAGCCCTGGGGCACCAGCGCCGAGACCTGGCCGAAGACCGCCGCCCCCGTCCACCACAGCTCGTGCCGGTCGCCAGCGAGGAGGTGTCCCGAGAGGCCTGTCCACACGAGGTCGCTCTTCCCGGCCGGCGGCGTGGACAGGAGCGCCGCCAGGACCACCGAGGCCAGGCGGTAGGCCTCGGTCCCGGGCGCCGAGCCCTGCAGCCGCACCGCCGCCGCCTCGGCGTTGGCGGCCCGCAAGAGCTGGTTGGCCCATCCGGTCTCGTCGTGGGCCCAGGCGGCGAAGACACCCACGTGCTCGAAGAGGGAGGGGGTCCAGTCGGCGCGCAGCGCCAGCATGGGCGAGCGGAGCTGCGCCTGGTCCGGCCAGCCGCGGGTCGGCCAGAAGGCGGCGAGCCGGAGGTCCAGCTGCGGGCCGATGGCGCCCAGGTCGGCGTCGGCGGAGAGGCCGAGCGAGTAGTCGTCGTGGACGAAGCCGTCCCCCACGGCGATGCGCTGGCGCCCGGCCCGGATCGAGAGGAAGCGGGCGCGCCCCAGCCGCGCCTCGGCCCAGGCCTCGCGCACGAAGAGCGTGTCGCTCGCCTCCTCGCCGACCGGGCGGCCGTTGGCGGTGAGCTCCCGCGACCCGAGCGCGGTGGAGGGCACCAGGAAGTAGAGCGGGCGCTGCATGGCGCCCGGCAGGCCGGGGGCCGCGCACGTCCCGCGCCCGACCAGGTCCAGGCCGGAGGGGCTCGTGGAGGTGCACACCGCCACGGTCTCGGGGAAGCGCTGGAGGCGCAGCAGGCCGCTGTCCAGGGCGAGGGTCCAGGCGAGGCTGCCGCCGAGGTGCGAGCCCTCCAGGCCGGCGGCGATGAACGAGGCGCCGAAGCTCTCGCGCGGGGAGGGGCCGAGGTAGCTCGCCACCTCGAAGGCCCGCGTCGCCGGATCGAAGAGGAGGTCCGGCGAGGGGAGGTTCGCCTGGTCGACGAGCCGCAGGTGGAGGGAGGCGTAGCCATGGACCTCGCCGTCCCCGTCCCCGCGCGCCGGCGCGGCGAGGAGGAGGGCGAGGGAGGCGGCCGTGGCGGCGCGGGCCCTCACCTCCGGTCAAGGGCGGCGCTGCCGCTGCCGCCACGCCTCGCGGGCGCGCTCGCGCTGCTCCGGCGACATGTCGCGCCAGCGGCGCAGGTTCTCCATGTAGCGCTGCCGCTCCTGCGGGGAGGCGTTGAGCAGGCGCTCGAAGGCCCGGCGCATCTGCGCCTGGCGCTCCGGGCCCATCTCCTGGTAGCGCTCGAAGCGTTGCAGGAGCTCCTGGCGCTCCCGCGGCGAGAGCCGCTGGAAGGCGCGCCAGTTGCGCTCGATGGCCTCGCGCCGCTCCGGCGGGAGCGAGCGCAGCCAGGCGAGCCGCTCGCGGATCTCCGCCTGCCGCTCGGGCGGGAGCGCCTGGAAGCGGCGGTAGCGCTCCCGCATCGCCTCGCGCTCCTCGGGAGAGAGCTTCTCCCAGCGCTCCCGGGCCTCCTGGGAGGGCCCGGCGGCGGGGGGCGGGGCGGGCGGACCCGGCTCCTCGGCCGGCGCCGGCGCGGTGGCGAGGAGCGCCAGGCACAGGGCGGCGGCGCGGGCGGCGGTCATGGCCGGCCCTCCCGCAGCTCGTCGAGGTGGGCCACCACCTCCACGTCCGCGCCGTCGACGTCCCCCAGGCTGGCCACCAGCTCGTACTGGTCGAGCAATTCCAGGTTGCGGGCCATGCCGGCCAGGTCGGCGCGCTGGCGGACCACCACCACCGCCGCCACCCCCGCCGCGGCCGCCACCCCGGCCAGGGGCGCGATCACTCGCCAGCGCAGGGCGGCCAGCCCGGCCAGCACGCCGCTGGGGCGCTGGCCCTCCCGGGCCAGGCGGGCGTAGAAGCGGGCCTGGAAGGTCGGCGAGGGGGCGGGCGGCGCCGGCAGCGCCCGCAGGGCGGAGAGCGCCGCCGCCAGCCGGTCGCGGCGGACGGCGCAGTCGGGGCAGTCGCGGAGGTGGGCCTCCACCTCGGCGCGCCGCGCCGGATCGAGCGCGCCGTCGAGGAGGGCGGTCAACTCTTCGCGGACGTGCCTCATGGCAGGGCTTCCTTCCCGAGCTGCGTGCCGGCGAGGGGAGCGAGGGCCTCGGCGGCGCGGACGGTGGCCCGGTGGATGAGCGACTTCACCGCCGAGACGCTGGTGTCGAGGGAGCGGGCGATCTCCTCG
>DASRTO010000247.1:0-9574 GCA_035655915.1 Anaeromyxobacteraceae bacterium | reverse complement strand
TGATCGCCTGCGGCCGCGAGGCCCTGCTCGGCCTCGACGCCGCCACCGGCCGCCCCCGCTGGCGGGCGCCGGGGGTCGAGGCCGCGGCGGACCTAGGGGAGGTGCTGCTGGCCGCCTCCGGGGATCGCCTGGCCTGCCTCGACCTCCGCAGCGGCCGCGAGCGCTGGAGGCGCCCCTTCCCCGGCCTGGAGCGCGGCCTGCCCTGGGCCTTCCGGATCTCGGCGGGGCTGGCCGCCGTGCCCGCCGGGCCCGGGATGGCGGCCCTGGACCTCGCCTCCGGACGCGTGGTCTGGCGCTTCGACCCGCCCGCCGCGGAGCGTTCCTGGGGGTCGTCGTTCGGGGCCCTCTCGCTCCTCGGCGCCGACACCGGCCTGGTCTACGGCCTCGACGGGTGGGGAGCCCTGGCCTGGCGGCTGCGGGCCCCGGGGGCCCTGGCGGCGCCTCCCTCGACCTGGGGCGGCGACGCCTTGCTGGTGTGCCGCACCGAGCGCGGCGGCTCCTTGCTGGCGGTGGACCCGGCGGTGGGGCGCCGCCGCTGGGAGGCGCCCCTCGACTTCTCCCCGGGTGGGCCGGCCGTGCCCTTCGCCGGGCGCCTGGCGGTGCTGGGCCTGGTGGCCGGGGACGCGGTGGTGGCGGCCTGCGAGACCAGCGGCGCCCCGGCCTTCACGCTGGCGCCCTCGCTGGGGCCCGGCCCGCTGGCGCTGACGCCCCTTCGCGCCGGGCTGCTGGTGAAGGGAGCGGGCGGGGCCTGCGCCGCCCTCGACCGGGCCGGCGCCACCCGCTGGACGCACGCGCGTGAGTCGCCCCACCCGCCTCCCGGGAACCTCCCCGCCCTGGCCGTCCGCGGGGTGGCGCTCGTGCCGTCCGAGGGGGTGCTGGCCCTGGACGAGGAGAGCGGCCGGGCCCTGGGCCAGGTGCCGGGCGTGGCCCCGGCGCGCCTCCTCGCCGGCGACGACCTGTCGCTGCACGCGGTGGACGCCGAAGGGCTGGTCTCGGCGGCGAGGCTCGAGGCGCAGCTGAGCGTGCTAGGGTAGGGACCCGGCCGGCGCCCACCACTCGTGGCTGGCGCGGGCTATGATTCGCTCGCGGTGGCCCGCCCCACCCGAGCCATGAGCGAACGCCGGCCGGACCTCGACAATCTGGTCCCGACCCTCTTCCCCACCGCGCCGGCCGGCGGCGCGCGGGTGGCGTGATGGCTGCGTCCCCGGCGAGCCCCGTCCGCATCGGCGTGGACCTGGGCGGTACCAAGGTGGAGGCGGTGGCCCTGGACTCGACTGGCCGCACCCTGGCCCGCCGCCGCGTGCCCACGCCCCGCCACGACTATGCAGGGACCCTGGACGCGGTCGTCGCCCTGGTGCGGGGGCTGGAGGACGAGGTCGGCGGCGAGGGAACCGTCGGGGTGGGGATCCCGGGCGCCATCTCCCCGGCCACCGGCCTCGTCAAGAACGCCAACTCCACTTGGCTCATCGGCAAGCCCCTCGATCGCGACCTGGCCGGCCGGCTCGGCCGCCCGGTGCGCCTCGCCAACGACGCCAACTGCTTCGCCCTCTCGGAGGCCACCGACGGCGCCGCCGCCGGCGCGGCGGTGGTCTTCGGCGTCATCCTCGGCACCGGCTGTGGAGGGGGCATCGCCGTCGGCGGGAGGCTGCTCACCGGCCCGAACGCCATCGCCGGCGAGTGGGGGCACAACCCCCTGGCCTGGGCCGACGAGGCGGAGCGGCCCGGCCCGCGCTGCTGGTGCGGGAAGCGCGGCTGCGTCGAGACCTTCGTCTCCGGCACCGGACTGGCCCGGGACTTCCGGGAGGCCACCGGCGCGGCGCTCTCCGCCCCTGAGATCGTGGCTCGCGCCGGGGATGGGGACGCGGCCGCCGAGGCGGCCCTGGCCCGCTACGAGAGCCGCCTGGCCCGGGCGCTGGCCTCGGTCGTCAACGTCCTCGACCCGGACGTGGTCGTCCTCGGCGGCGGGATGTCCAACGTCCCGAGGCTCTATCCGGGCGTCATGCGGCAATGGGAACGCTGGGCCTTCTCCGACCGGCTCGACACGCGGCTGGTCCCGCCGCTTCACGGCGACTCGAGCGGGGTGCGTGGGGCCGCCTGGCTCTGGCACGGCCCAGTTGTCCCCGAGGGGTGACCACGCCAGGATGAGACCGGGCCGCCGGCGTCACACGCCGAGGAACAGCCGCCGCCCGAAGTTCAGCGCCAGGTCGGCGTCGAAGATCTTCTGGGCCGCCCCCTCGATGTCGTAGGGCACCCGGTGGTACTCCACGGCGCGAAGCTGGTCGTCGTAGACCACGAAGCAGGCCCGGTTGTCGTAGTCGCGCGGCTGCCCCACCGAGCCCACAGAGAGGATGTACTTGTGCCCGCGGCGGAGCCCGAAGCGCTTGGCCCCCACGTCGTGCACGTCGCCGGCGGCGTGGATGGCGAAGGCCTTGCACAGGTGCGAGTGACCGATGAAGGTCACCTCGGGCAGCTCCTCGAAGTGCGGCACCAGCTCGCGGGCCTGCTCGGTGGCGAAGACGTAGTCGTAGTTCTCCGGGGCGATGGGCGATCCGTGGCTGAAGCCCACTTCGCCGATGCGGTGGGTGTAGGGCAGCGACTGGAGCCAGGCCAGATGGTCGGGCTCGAGACGGGCCGCGGTCCAGTCCAGGGCGTGGCGGGCGGCGTCGTAGTAGAAGCTGTAGTCCATGCGGCCCGCGACGGCGGCGTCGTGGTTGCCGAGGAGCGTCACCTCCGCCACCTTCCGCACCGCGGTACAGCATTCGTTGACGCTGGCGCCGTAGCCCACCACGTCGCCCAGGCAGATGACCCGGTCCACCCCCACCTTCTCCAGGGCCCGCAGCACCTCGCCCAGGGCCTCGTGGTTGGAGTGGATGTCGCTGATGATGCCGATGCGCATCTGTTCCCGATCCGCCTAGGGGCGCCCCCGCAGGGAGGCCAAGAGCCCGCGCAGCGCCTCCGCCGCCGCCGGGCCGGCGGCCTCGAAACGGATCCCTAGCCCGGCCCGGCCGCCGGCGCCGGGCCGATCCCGGCACCAGGCCACCCGGGCGCTCATCTCCAGGGAGCCGGCCGCCGCCGGGAGCCACACCCGCACCGCCGAACCGGGGACCAGGTGGGCCGCCATCCGCAGCGAGAGGCCGCCCTCGGACAGGTCGCTCATCTGTGCGTAGAGGGTGATGTCGTCTCCCTGGCACCAGCACCGCTGGCGCGATGGCACCCGCGGGTGACGCCGCCGCTCCATCCCCATCCAGCCCATGCCCCGACCTCGCGCGAGAGTGCGCGGCAGAGGGTAGCCGCCGGGACCGGGAGGGTCAACTTCGCGTGCCGTTGAGGATGTCGAGCTCGAGGTCATCGAAGCGGGTGAGCTGGCGGAACTCGCCGTAACGGGCGCGGATCTCCTCCTGGGTCAGGGTGCGGAGCCGGTCGAGGCTGAACTGCTCCACCGCGAAGCTCGCCAGCACCCCGCCCAGCACGATGGCGCGGCGCATGGCTGCGTGGTCCTGGCTGCCGGAGCGCGCCAGGTACCCCATGAACCCTCCGGCGAAGCTGTCCCCGGCCCCGGTGGGGTCGAAGACCGCCGGGAGCGGGTAGGCGCTGGCGGCGAACACCTCCTCGCCCGAGAAGAAGAGCGCGCCGTACTCGCCCCGCTTCACCACCACCGCCCGCGGGCCGAACCCCAGGATGGCCCGGGCGGCCTTCACCACGTTGGCCTCGCCGGCCAGCTCGCGGGCCTCGGCGTCGTTGACGAAGAGCATATCCACGCGGCGCAGGGTCTCGAGGAGGCTCCGGCGCCTGGTCTCGATCCAGTAGTTCATGGTGTCGCAGGCCACGAAGCGCGCGCCCCGCACCTGGTCGAGCACCTGGCGCTGCAGGTCGGGGTCGATGTTGCCCAGGAACACGTGGCGCGAGTCGCGCCAGGCCTGCGGCAGGTCGGGGCGGAAGTCGGCGAACACGTTGAGCTGGGTGTCGAGGGTGTGGGCCTGGTTCAGGTCGAACTCGTAGCGCCCCTTCCAGCGGAAGGTGCGGCCCGGCTGGCGGGCCAGGCCCTGCAGGTCCACCCCGCGCGACTCGAGGAAGCGCACGTGCTCCTCGGGGAAGTCCTGGCCCACCACCGCCACCAGCCGCACGGCTCCGAAGAAGCTGGCGCACACCGAGAAGTAGGTGGCCGAGCCGCCAAGGACCTCCTCGCGGTGGCCGAAGGGGGTCTCCACCGAGTCGAGCGCCACCGAGCCCACGACGAGCAGCGACATGCGCCGGGTCGTGTAGCGCACCCGGGCCGGGCGGTCAACGACCGCCGCGTCCCCCGCCACGGGTCACGCCGCGGGGGTCGCGGCCGGGGCCGCCGGGGCGGCGCCCCGCCCCGCGGCGGCCAACTGCCCGCAGGCGGCGGAGATGTCCCGGCCGCGGTTCTTGCGCACCACCGCGGTGATCTGCCGGTCCACCAGGATCCGCTGGAAGGCGGCCACCCGGTCCGGGGCGGCCGGGGCGAAGGCCAGCCCGGCGCCGGGGTTCCAGGGAATGAGGTTCACCTTGGCGGGGATGCCTCGCACCAGGCGCGCCAGGCGACGCGCGTCCTGGTCGGAGTCGTTCACGCCCCCGAGGAGCACGTACTCGAAGGTGATGCGCCGCCCGCGCCTCATGGGGAAGGCCCGGCAGGCCGCCAGCAGGTCGGCGATGGGCCAGCGCCGGTTGACCGGCATGAGGCGGTCGCGCACCTCGTCGGTGGTGGCGTTGAGCGACACCGCCAGCTTCACCTCGGTCTCCTTCCCCAGGCGCCTCATCTGCGGCACCAGCCCCGCAGTGGAGACGGTGACGTGGCGGTGGGAGAAGTTCGGCCCGTCCACGGAGAGCAGGATGTCGAGCGCCGCCTTCACCGCGTCGTAGTTGTGCAGCGGCTCGCCCATGCCCATGAAGACCAGGTTGGTGAGCGGGCGGGGCGTCCGCCCCTCCCCCAGCTCGACCAGGCGCCGGTTGGCCCGGGTCACCTGATCCACGATCTCGCCCGGGGAGAGGCTTCGCAAGAGCCCCAGGGTGGCGGTGAGGCAGAAGGCGCAGCCGAGAGCGCAACCCGCCTGCGAGGAGACGCACAGGGTCTTCCGTCCCGGCTCGGGCAGGTAGACCGACTCCACCAGCTTCCCGTCGGCGGTGCGCCAGGTCCACTTGATGGTGCCGTCGCGGGAGCGCTGCTCGGCGGCCATCTCCAGGGTGGCCAGGGAGGCCGACTCCGCCAGGGTGCGCCGCAGCGCCGCCGGGAGGTCGGTCATCTCCCCCAGCGAGGCCGCTCCCTTCTGGTGCAGCCAGCGGTGGACCTGGCGGGCGCGGAAGGGCTTCTCGCCGATACGGCGCAGCAGGTCCGCGAGTTCGCCCAGGCGCAGCGAGCGCAGGTCGGGGCGAGGGTCGGCGGAGCCCATGCTCGCGATATCCTAAGCGAGCGGGGGCCCGGAGACACGCGAGAGGAGGGCCCGGCAGCAAGCGCGTCGGGCGAGTGCAGGGGCAGGCGGATGAGCCTGCCCCGGAGCGAGCGGGGGGGATGGGGGGGCAGCAACCCCCCATGTCGAAGTCCGCAGGGGCAGGCGGATGAGCCTGCCCCGGAGCGAGCGGGGGGACCGGGGGGGCCGCAGGCACAGCCGGAGGCCCCCCCGGCACGAAGACGCGGCACGCCCCGTCACGATCGGACGGCGCGCTCCGCCGCCGGAACCCTCGGGCCGGCCGGGGCCCCCTTGCGGGCGATCTCCACCCGGGAGACCCGGCGATCGTCCCCGCCGCGCACGATCAGGGTGAGGCCGTCCCAGTCCACCGCGGCGCCCACCGGGGGCACTCGCCCGGCGGTGGCGATGACGAAGCCCCCGAGCGTCTCGTAGTCGCCGTCCTCCGGGAAGCGGACCGGCCTCTCCTCCCCGCCGACGTCGCCCTGGGCGCTCAGGTACTCCTCCAGGTCGCGCAGCGGGACGGTGGCGTCGGCGAGGTACAGGCCGTCCCCGAGCGCCTTCACCGGGGCCGCCTCGGCGTCGGCCTCGTCCTGGATCTCGCCGACGATCTCCTCCAGCACGTCCTCCAGGGTGACCAGGCCGCTCGTGCCCCCGAACTCGTCCACCACCACCGCCAGGTGGGTCTTGCGCCGCTGCATCTCCTTCAGCAGGCGCGAGATCTTCATCTGCTCCGGCACGAAGAAGGGCGGCTTGAGGACCCGCTCCAGCGACACCCCCGACACCGGTCCCTTCTTCAGCTCCAGCACCACGTCCCGCACCAGCAGGATGCCCACCACGTTGTCGACGGTGTCCCGGTAGACCGGCATGCGGCTGTACGGGTTCTCGGTGACCACCCGCACCACCTCCTCCGGCGGCGCGTCCCGGTCGATGGCCACCATGCGGGTGCGCGGCACCATGATCTCCTTCACCACCCGGTCGGCGAACTCGAGCACGCTGTTGAGCAGCTCCTCCTTCACCTCGTCCAGCACGCCCTCCCGGGTGCCGACTTCGATGAGGTACTCGATCTCGGCTCCGGTCACGGCCGGAGCCGGGGCGGCCCTCACCCCCACCGCCCGCAGCAGCCCGCCCACGGCGCGGGTGGCGGCGGTGCTCACCGGCCAGAGCAGCCAGTAGAGCGGGTGGACCAGCGGCATGGAGGTGAGCGCCGCCTGGACCGGGTAGCGCTTGGAGAGGGTCTTGGGGAGGATCTCGCCGAAGAAGAGCACCACCGCGGTGGTGGCCACGGTGGCCACCGCCACGGTGGTGGTGGCGGGGAAGCCATGCTCCAGGGCCAGGCGCGAGGCCACCTCGGCGGCGAAGGCGCCGGCGGCGATGTTCACCAGGGTGTTGCCGACCAGCAGGGTGGAGAGCACCCGCTCCGGGTGGTCGAGCCACAGCCGCAGCAGGCGCCCGCGCCGGCCGCCCTTCTCGAACAGTTGCTGGGCACGGGCCTCCCCCAGCGCCGTCAGGGCCGTCTCGGTGCCGGAGAAGAAAGACGACCCCAGGAGGAGCAGGAGCCCCACCAGCCATTGCCATGCCGCCACCAGGCCCATGAACCTCATTCCCAACGAGAAAGCCCGTCCCCTGGGGGACGGGCTCTCTCATTCTAGCGAAACCGGGGTCCGGCGGCGGGCCCCAGCCGGGACCATACGCAAAGACCTGGAACGGCGCCTACTTGCCCTTCTTCCACTGGTAGCTTTGGATGTCGACCTCGCGGAAGAAGTAGGCGATCTCGATCCGGGCCGTCTCCGGGGCGTCGGAGCCGTGCACGGTGTTGCGCTCGATGTCGGTGCCGAACTCCTGGCGGAGGGTCCCCCGGGCGGCCTTCCTGGGATCGGTCGCTCCCATGACCTCGCGGTTCCTGGCAATGGCGTCCTCCCCCTCGAGCGCCATGAGCAGCACCGGCCCGCTGGTCATGTAGGCCACCAGGCTCTTGAAGAAGGGGCGCTCCCGATGGACGGCGTAGAACCCCTCGGCCTCCTTCTGGGAGAGATGGGCCAGGCGCATGGCCACCGGCTTCAGGCCCGAGGTCTCGAAGCGCGAGATGATCCGGCCGATGTAGCCCTTCTCGACGCCGTCGGGCTTGATGATGGAGAGGGTCCGCTCGATTGCCACGCCGCCTCCTCAGCTGCCGGGGTGGGACTTGCGGGCCACCCGCCGGGCGGGCGCCTTCTTCCTCGGGGCGGCCCGTCCGACCCCATCGGACCCCTTGCCGGCCGGCGAGGGCCGTTTCTGCGCCCGGCCGCGAGGGCGCGCCCGCCGCGCAAGGGCCTCCTGCATGGCCTGCCCGACCAGGTGGGGTCCGTCGCACACCACCGCCCCGGCCTGGCGCATGGCCTCCATCTTGGCCTCGGCGGTGTCGCCCCCGCCGGAGATCACCGCGCCGGCGTGCCCCATGCGCTTCCCCGGGGGGGCGGTGCGGCCGGCGATGAAGCCCACCACCGGCTTGGACATGTTGTCGCGGATCCAGTCCGCGGCCCGGTTCTCCGCCTGGCCCCCGATCTCGCCGATCATGATCACGCCGTCGGTGTCCGGGTCGGTCTCGAACTGCTGCAGGCAGTCGATGAAGTCGGTGCCGTTCACCGGGTCGCCCCCGATCCCCACCGCGGTGGACTGCCCCAGCCCCAGGGCGGTGAGCTGCAGCACCGCCTCGTAGGTGAGCGTGCCGGACCGCGACACCACGCCGACGCGGCCGGCCCGGTGGACGTGGCCGGGCATGATGCCGATCTTGCACTGCCCGGGGGTGATGACGCCGGGGCAGTTCGGGCCGATGAGCCGGGTCCCGGGGACGTCGGCCAGGTAGCGCTTCACCTTGACCATGTCCAGGACCGGGATGCCCTCGGTGATGGCCACCACTACCTGCACGCCGGCCTCGGCCGCCTCGACGATGGAGTCGGCGGCGAAGGGGGGCGGCACGAAGATGGCCGAGGCGTTGGCCCCGGTCTCGCGGACCGCCTGCTCCACCGTGTTGAAGATGGGGACCGCCTCGCGGAAGCGGGTGCCGCCGCGCCCGGGCGTGACGCCCGCCACCACGTTGGTGCCGTAGTCCATCATCTGCTCGGTGTGGAAGCTGCCGGCCGAGCCGGTGATCCCCTGCACCAGCACCCGGGTCTTCCTGTCGACGAAGATGCTCACGCCCGACCTCCCTGCCCGGAGGCGGCCCGCGCTGCGGCCACCGCCTTGCGGGCGGCGTCGCCGAGGTCGTCGGCGGAGGTGATCTCCAGGCCGCTGCCGGCCAGGATCTGCTTGCCCAGCTCGACGTTGGTGCCCTGCAGGCGCACCACCAGCGGGATGGAGAGGCCGAGCTGGCGCCCCGCGGCCACGATGCCGTTGGCGATGATGTCGCACTTCATGATGCCGCCGAAGATGTTGACCAGCACCGCCCGCACGTTGGGGTCCTGCAGGATGATCTTGAAGGCAGCGGCCACCTTGGCTTCGTCGGCCCCGCCGCCCACGTCGAGGAAGTTGGCGGGCCGGCCGCCCGAGAGCTGGATGACGTCCATGGTGGCCATGGCCAGGCCGGCGCCGTTCACCATGCAGCCGATGTTGCCGTCGAGGGCGATGTAGGAGAGGTCGTACTCCTTGGCCGCCGTCTCCTTGGGATCCTCCTCGCCCGGATCGCGCATGGCCGCCACATCGGGGTGGCGGTAGAGGGCGTTGTCGTCGAAGTTGATCTTGGCGTCGAGCGCCAGCACCCCCCCCTGCGCCGTCACCACCAGCGGGTTCACCTCGGCCAGCGAGGCGTCGGTGGCCAGGTAGGCCTGGTAGAGATTGGTCGCCAGCCGGGAGAAGGCGCTCACCGCCTCGCCCTGCAGCGCCAGCCCGAAGGCCAGCTGGCGCGCCTGGAAGGGCATGAAGCCGGTGAGCGGGTCCACCGCCACCTTCATGATCCGCTCCGGGTGGGTGCGGGCCACCTCCTCGATGTCCACCCCGCCCTCCGACGAGGCCATCACCGTGACCCGCCCGGTGTTCCGGTCCAGGGTCATGCCCAGGTACAGCTCGCGGGCGATGCTGCAGCCCTCTTCCACGTAGACCTTGCGGACCTCCTGCCCCTCCGGGCCGGTCTGTGGCGTGCGCAGCATCATCCCCAGCATGGCCTCCGCGTGGAG
>DASRTO010000246.1:0-10445 GCA_035655915.1 Anaeromyxobacteraceae bacterium | reverse complement strand
GGGCGGGGCCTGCGCCAACACCGGCACCATCCCCTCCAAGGCCCTGCGCGAGACGGCGCTGGCCATCCTGCAGGCGAAGCGCCGCGACGTGCACGGCTTCCTCATGCAGGTGGCCGACACCGTCACCATCCCGGCGCTCATGGGGCGGCGCGGCCTGGTCACCGCCCGGGAGCACACCCGCATCCGCAACCGCCTCTCCATGCACGGCGTGGAGACCTTCCGGGGCACCGCCAGCTTCGTCGACCCCCACGTGCTGCGGGTGACCCCGGCCGAGGGGGAGCACCTGGACATCCGCGCCGGGATCATCCTGCTCGCGCCGGGCACCCGTCCCCTGCATCCGCCGGCCCTGGGCGTGGACCACAGCCGGGTCTACGACTCGGACTCGATCCTCATGCTCGACCGGGTCCCGCACACCCTGGCCGTGCTCGGCGGCGGGGTGGCCGGGTGCGAGTACGCCTCCATCTTCGCGGCGCTGGGGGTACACGTGACGGTGGTGGACTCCCGCGACCGCCTCATGCCGTTCCTGGACGCCGAGCTGTCGGGCGAGCTGGAGCGGATCTGGACCGAGTTCGGCATGCACGTGAAGCACGGCACGCGGGCCGTGAAGATCGAGCCCGGTGACCAGGACGTGCTGGTGACCCTGACCGACGGCTCGCGGCTGGTGGCCGACAAGGTGCTGGTGGGGGCCGGGCGGGTCGGCAACGTGGAGTCGCTGAACCTCCCGGCGGCGGGCCTCAAGGCCGACGAGCGCGGCTACCTCAAGGTGAACAAGCACTTCCAGACCGAGGTGCCCCACATCTACGCCGCCGGCGACGTGGTGGGCTTCCCCGGCCTGGCCGCCACCGCCATGGAGCAGGGGCGGGTGGCCATGACCCACGCCTGCGGCGGCACCGACTTCCGCGTCGAGCTGGGCGGGCAGGTGCCGACCGGCATCTACACCATCCCCGAGGTGTCGTCGGTCGGCCGGACCGAGGAGGGGCTGCGGAAGGCGGGAACCCCCTACGTGGTAGGGCGCTCCAGCTTCGTCGAGAACGTCCGCGCCAACCTGGTCGGCGAGGCCCTGGGCTGGGTGAAGATCCTGGTCTCGCCGGAGAGCGAGAAGCTGCTCGGGGTGCACGCCATCGGGCCCCACGCCTCCGAGATCGTCCACCTGGGCGCGGCGGTGATGGACCTCTCCGGCACCTACCGCTACTTCATCGACGCGGTTTTCAACTACCCGACGCTGGGCGACGTCTACAAGTACGCCGCCTACGACGCCCGGGCCCGGCTCAAGGAGTGGCGCGACGGGCGCGGCGCCCGGGCCGGCTAGCCGGAGCGCCTAGTGCATCGCCGCCCGCGCCTCGCGCTCGGCGATGCGCTTCAGGGTCTCCAGCGCCCGCAGGTCGGCCGCGGCGGTGAGGAGGTCGGCCAGCGACAGGACCCCCACCAGCCGCCCGCCGTCGTCCACCACCATGAGGCGCGACTTGTGGTGCTGGGCCATGACGGCCTCCGCCTGCTCGACGTCGTCGGAGGCGCGGCAGGTGACGGCCTCGTGCGCCATGATGTCGCGGGCGTGGGTGCGGCTGGCCTTCTTGTCCTCGGCCGCCAGGCGGATGGCGATGTCGCGGTCGGTCACCGCTCCGACGGGCCGGCCGTGGTCGTCGCAGATGGGCACGAAGCCGATGTTCAGCTCGCGCATGCGGCGGGCGATCTCCATCACCGGGTCGCCCTCGCGGGAGCAGACCGCCTCGGCCGTCATGATCTCGTGGACCTGCATGAGACACCTCCGGGCCCAGGCGGGCCACCACGCCGCAAAGGTAGTGGCCGGGACCAGCGCCGGGAGCGTCCAGTCGGGTCGGCGGCCCGCCGGGGTGCACCTAGAAGCCGGGAAGCGCGGGCTCGTCCCTTACCCGAGCCGGGTCTTCGCCTGCGCAAGCGCTTCGTGGACCTTCTCGAGCGCGCGCCGCGCCTCGAGGAGGGCGTCGCGCTCGCGCGACGCCTCGGCCAGCTCGCGAGCCAGCTGGTCGCGCTCGCGGGCGGTCTCGGAGAGCCCGGCGCGAAGGCGGGCCTCCTCGGCGGTCCGGGCCTCGAGCTCCGCGGTGAGGCGGTCGCCCTCGGCGCGGCTCTCGGAGAGGGCGCGCTCCAGCTCGTCGGCGCGGCGCGACAGGTCGTCGGCGAGACGCTGCCGCTCCTCGTCGAGCGCCGACAGCGCCTGGGCGCGGCGCACCGCCTGGTCGCGCTCCTCCTCCAGCGCGCCCATCTCCCCCGACGCCTCGGCGAGCAGCGCCACCTTCTCGGCGAGCTGCCCCTCGGCGCGCGCGGCCTTCTCTTGCAGCCCGCGGGCCTCGGCGCCGGCCCGGCCCAGGTCGGTCCGGGCCTGGGCCAGGTCGGCGCGCAGGGCCTGCTCCAGGTCGCGGGCGCGCCCGAGCTGGGCCTCGAGCTCGCGCACCATCGTCAGGGCGCTCTCGGCGGCGCGACCGGGCTCGGCCGGGGCGGCGGTGCGGACCGCCGGACGCGCCGCCTCGGCCACCTTGCGCTTGATCTTCTCCAGGCGGGCGCGGCGGTCGGCCACGTCGAAGAGCGGCCCGGCCTCGGCCGGCGGGGCCGGGGCCGGCACCGCGGCCGGCGGGCGAGCCGAAGCGGGCCGTTCCGCCTGCCGGGGAGGCGCGGCCGGCTCGGCCTCTCGCGCCGGAGCGCGGACGGCCGCCGGCGGCGGCGCGGCAGCGGGATCGGCCCGGAGGCGAGCGGCCGCCGCGGGCTCCGGCATGACGGCCGCGGCGGCGGGCGGTGCGGAGGGCGAGGCGCCGGCCGCCGGGACCTGGGCCGGCGCCGGGTCGGAACCGGCGGCCTTGAGCCGGGGCCTCAGCTTGGGCACGTTGGCGTCGAAGGCCTTTCGCATCACGCGCTCCCCGCCGCGCCCCGCGACGCGAGCGCAGCCTTGATCCGGCCCAGCACCTCCCGCTGCATGGCCTCGATGTCGGTCGCCCCCTTGGAGTCCGGGTCGTACCCGAAGATGGGGCAGCCCTCGCTGGAGGCCTGGGCGAACTTGGTGCACTGGCGCACCACGCTGGCGAGCAGGTAGTCGGCGTAGTGGGTCTTCAGCGCGTCCAGCGCCTCGCGGGCGATGCGGAAGGTCTGGTTGAAGGCGTTCACCACGATGAAGATGTGCTCCAGCTCGTGGGAGAGGTCGTCCTCCAGCCCCTGGACGGTCTCGAAGAGGAGCTTCAGGCCGTCGTAGGAGAGGAAGTCGGCCAGCACCGGGATGACCAGGTCCTGCGCCGCCATGAGGGCGTTCAGGTTGAGCAGCCCGAACGACGGCGGGGCGTCCATGACCACGAAGTCCCAGCGCCCCTGCGCCGCCTCCAGCGCGTTGCGCAGCCGGAACTCGCGGCCGGCCAGCGGCATGAGGGCCAGGTCGATGGTGCTCATGGCCAGGTTGGAGGGCACGAGCGAGAGCCCGGGCATGGCGGTGGGGACCACCACCTCGTCGAGCGGGGTCTTGCGGATGAGCACCTCGTGCAGGGTGCGGCTCACGCTGGCGCCCTCCTTGCCCAGGCACTTGGTGGCGTGCCCCTGGCTGTCGAGGTCCAGCACCAGCACCCGGTAGCCGCGCTCGGCCAGGCGGTAGGCGTAGGAGGTGGAGAGGCTGGTCTTGCCGGTGCCGCCCTTGAAGTTGAGGAAGAGCTGGCGGCGCGCCGGGAACGGCTCCGGCACGCGGTGCAGCTTCTCCTGCAGGGCGCGCAGGTTCTCCGGGGTGTAGCCCGCCTCCTGCTTGCCGAGCTGCTCCTGCACCTGCCTGGCGGTCGCGCCGACGATCTCGGCGAGGCGCTTCGGGGAGTAGCGGAGGTTCTCCATGACGTCTCCTAGCTCGCGAAGAAGCGGGCGCCGCGCCGGGTGAGCGCGCCGCGGGCCGTGAGCGAGCGCAGGGCGACCTCGGCGGCGGGGCGGCCGCCGGGGACCACTGCGGCCAGCTCGTCGAGGGTGCGGCCGCGGAGGGCGGCGCGGATCTCGGCGACCACGGATTCCTCCAGCGGGTCGGACGGGCCGGGCTCGTCCACCACCGCCACGGCGACGCGGGCGGCGGGAGACGGCGCGGCCCTGGCCACGTCGGGGGCAGGCGCCACCGGCGGCCCGGCCGGGGCCGTCGCCGCTGGCGAGGTCCGGGGCGGGGCGAGCATCGCGGGGCCGGGCGCCGCGGCCGGCACCGCCCTCGTCGCCAGGGGCGCGGCCGGGGTCGGGGCCACATCCCGGGTGGCGGGCGATGCCGGCGCGGCAAACGGGGCGGCGGCGGAGATCGCGGCCGAGGTGGGGGGCGCGGGCGCGGCGGGCGCCTCAGCGGCGGCGACCACCGCGTCGCGGAGCGTTCCCTCGCCGAGCGCGGCCAGCTTGTCGGCGATGCGGCGCGAGGCGCGGCGCCGCTCGGCGGCCGGGGACTCGGCGTCCACCTGCTCGCCCGACCAGCGCGACACCGACGCCGCCGCGGCGCGCCGCACCCCGGGCTCGCGGTGGTCGAGGGCCCGCGCCAGCGCGCCCTGGGCAAGGGCGGTGGGCCGCCCCGACAGCGCCAGCGCCGCGGCCCGGGCCACCGTCGGGTCCCGATCTGCGAGGGCGCTCGCCAGGGCCTCCTCGGCGGCCGGGCCGGGCCGGAAGCCGGCGAGCAGCGCGGCGCGGCGCCGCACCAGCGGGCTCGGGTCGCCGAAGGCGCGCAGCAGATCGGGCTCGGCGCCCTGGCCGGCCAGGGCGGCCAGGGCCTCCAGGGCCGCGGCCCGGACCGGGGGGCGCTGGTCGTCGAGGGCCCGGCGGGCGATGTCGGCGGCGGCCGGCTCGGCCAGGTCGCCCAGGGCGGCGAGGAGGGCGGCCTTCACCTCGGGGTGGCGCTCGCGCCCCACCGCGGCGGCGAGGAGCGGGGCGGCGGCCCGGGAGCCGAGGGCCCGCAGGCAGTCGGCGGCGCGGCGGCGGGCCCCGGCGTCGGCCGAGGCCAGGTCGTCCATGGACTTCTCGTAGAGCGACCGCTCGGCCCGGGTGGGGAGCTGGGCCTCGAGGCGCCTCGCCTCCGCCGGGGCGAGGCCGAGGCGGCCGGCGGCCTCGAAGCGGGCGGCCACGGCCGGGATGGGCTCGGCGGCGTGGGGCTGGCGCGCCTCGGGGGCCCGCGGGGCGTCGGGCGGGGCGAGGCCCGCCTGCTCGGCGACGGCCTTCCAGGGGCGGAGCCGCTCCACCTCGGCCCGGAGCTCGGCGATGAACCCGGCCAGGTCGGCGCGCTCGTCGTCGGCCTGGGCCGGGGCGGTGCCCGGCCGCGGGGCGGCGCCGATGCGGGCCTGGTCGATGAGGCCGGCCAGGACCCGCTCGCGCTCGCCTTCCAGGAGGCGGACGCGGTCGGCCAGCTCGGCGGAGCGGGTGTGCTCGTCCTCGGCGTCGGCGCGGGCGCGGGCCATCTCGGCCTCGAGGGCGGCCTCGCGGCCGCGGGCCGAGGCGGCCGCCTCCTTCTCTCGCGCCGCCAGGTCGCGGGCCGCCGCCAGCTCGGCCTCGAGCTGCGACAGGCGGCACTCGAAGTACACGATCTTCTCGAGCGCTCCGCGCAGGAGGTCTTCCGGATGTCCGCTCAACGACCCTCCGCCACCGCCGCCCTTCGGCCCGTCCGCCAACTTCCCGCTTCCTCCCGGGGATCAGCGTGTGATCCCGAGATCTTGCATCGATATCGGAGAATAGGTGACGAAGATCCAAAAGGCAAACTTCTGGCGGGCAGCAGAGGCCCATCGGGGACGTCGGCGCGGGGTGTCGTCCGAGCCTCAAACCTTCGCCTTCTCGAGTCCGTGGGCGTAGGGACCCCGCTCCTCCCGCCACAGGAGGAACGAGAAGGCGAAGCCGGCGAGGGCGAGCCCGGCCAGCATCCACGTCACCGGCAGCCACCCCGACGGGTGCTCGGCGCTGGCGCCAGCCGCGTCCTTCGCCACCCCCATGCCCCAGCTCATGGCCGACCAGCCGACCTGCTGGCAGAACGTCATGACCGCGTAGGCCGACCCGAGCCGGGCCTCGGGGACGAGGTAGGTGACGGCCGGCCAGAGCACGGCCGGGACGAGCGCGAAGGCGAGGCCCGCCATCCCCATCGAGACGACCAGCTCCACCGGCGTCCCGGCCGAGATCACGGTCCCGACCCACGGCAGCGCGACCTCGGGGAAGCGCAGGCCGGTGCGCCAGTAGGGCATGAGGACGAAGGGCGGCACGAGCAGCAAGGACCCCACCGCCATGAGCAGCGCCCGCCTCCCGATGCGGTCGGCCAGCAGCCCGAAGAGCGGCATCCCCACCATGGAGAGCAGCGGCAGCACGCTCTTGAGGACCCCCGCGGTCTCGTTGCTGAGCCCATGGGCCTGGGTGAAGTAGAGGTTCGCGAAGGTGCGGAAGGGGAAGATGGTGGCGTAGAAGGCGGCGCACAGGCCCACCACCCACCAGTAGGCGCGCCCGAAGGCGTACAGGTCCGAGAGCACCAGCTTGTCCGTGGAGATGGCCTGCTTCACGCCCCAGCGCCGGGCCGCGTTGGCCTCCAGCGCGGCGTAGACCACGGCGAAGACCAGCCAGCCGAAGCCCAGCGCGGCGGCGAGGAGCAGCGGCGGCTGCCAGGCGCCGAAGAGGTCCCGCGCCAGGCTGGGCGAGCGGTCGGCCGCCACCGAGCCGAGCCGGGCCACCAGGAGCTGGACGGCGAGGGCGGTGGAGACGGTCCTCCCCTTGAACCAGCGCCCCACCACGGTGGTGGCGGCGACGATGAAGCTCTCCGAGCCCACTCCCAGGACGAAGCGGCCGGCCATCATCGCCGCCGCGGGGGAACGCGGGAACATCGCCGGCAGGACCGCGATGAGGAGGCTCCCCAGCGCCCCCAGGGCGCCGAAGATCACGGCCGAGCGGGCGGTGCCGAGCCGGTCGATGAGCACGCCGCCGGCGAGCAGCGTGAGGAGCGCCGCCACGTTGTAGGCGCTGTCGAGGAGCCCGACGTCCTCGCCGCTGAACCCGAGCACCCGCTCCAGCATGGGCGTGACCGGGTAGAGCGCGTCGAAGACGTAGTAGTTCCCGAACATCGCCAGGCTGCAGGCGACGAGGACCAGCCAGCGGTAGCCTCGGCCCGGCTCGGGGCGGACCTCCGGGGGAGCCTCCACCGGGGCGGCGTCCATCATGGGCGGCGACGATAGCAGACTTGCCGCCCCCCACCGCACGCGCCCCGGGCTTGCCCGGCACGGCGCGAACGCGTCTCATCCCGGCATGATCAGCCGGGCGCGGCGCCGCCGGCGGTGCGCTTCAGCCGCACCACCCGCACCCGCAGGGCGCGGCGCCGATCGGCCTCGCTCACCGTGAAGCTCCACCCGCGCCAGGTGAAGCGGTCGCCCACCGCCGGGATGGCGCCGGCGAGCGAGTTCACGAAGCCGGCCACGGTCTCGAAGCCCTGATCCTCCGGAACGCCCAGGCCGGCCATCTGGTTGAGCTCGGCGATGGGCGTCGAGCCCTGCACGGCGAAGCTCCCGTCGGGGAGGGCCTCGATGGCCTTCGGCTCCTCCTCGTACTCGTCCTGGATGTCCCCCACGATCTGCTCCAGGACGTCTTCCAGGGTGCAGACGCCCATGACGCCGCCGAACTCGTCCACCACGACGGCCATGTGCAGGCGCTTGCGCTGCATCTGGCGCAGGAGCTGGTCCACCGGCTTGGCCCAGGGCACGAACTGGGGCGGGCGGAGGAGGTCGCGCAGGACGATGAGCTCGGGATGGGCCAGGAGCGGCACGAGGTCGCGGGCGTGGAGGATGCCCACCACCTGGTCGAGGTTCCCGTGGTAGACCGGGACGCGGGAGTGACCCTCCTCGGCGAGGAGCCGCACGATGTCCGGCACCGGGGTCTCGATGTCCAGGGCGAAGACGTCGGTGCGCGGCACCATCACGTCGCGGGCGACCTTGTCGCGGAACTCGAACACCTTGTGGATGAGCTCGCTGGTCGACTGATCGGTGGGCGTGCCGCGCGACCTGGCGTGCTCGGCCAGGCGGCGCTCGATCTCCTCCAGCGGGGGGCGAGGCAGGCAGAACTGCCCTCCTCCGAGCGGAGCGACGAGCAGGGTGAGCCCGCGGCCGACCGGCCACAGCACCGACCGCAAGGCGCGCATCGCCGGCGCGAGCCAGAGCGCCACCGGCTCGCCGTGGCGGGACCCGAGGCGGCGCGCCGCCGACGAGAGGCTCACCGAGAAGAGCGCCGCCGCCACCACGGCCCCGAGCGAGGCCAGGCCGCCCCCCGCGGCCACGGCGGCCAGGGCGCCGGCGCCGAGCGAGGTGAGCGTCACCCAGAGGCGGAGGGCGGCCGCGGCCGCCTCGGGGGTGGCGGCGAGAGAGGCGAGGGCCCGCGCCCGCACGCCGGCGCCGGGGTCGCGCCCCACCTCCTCGGCGCGCGGAGTCCCGACGGCCGCCAGGGCGGCCTCGTAGGCGGCGGCCAGCGCGCGCCCCAGGACCAGCGCCAAGGCCAGGAAGGCGAGCTGGAGCGGGGTCATGACCGGGCTCGATTATCCCCCATGCCGCCCGCCGCGGTCAGGTGGTGGGGGCGGGCGCGGACCCCGGACGGCGCGCCGCCGCGGGTGCGGCCCGCCCCGGGATCTGCTATGAGACCCGCTCCATGGCCAGGAAGGCGAAGGTCTACGTGACGTTGAAGCGCGGTGTGCTCGACCCGCAAGGGTCGGCGGTAGCGCGGTCGCTTCACGCGCTCGGCTACCAGGAAGTGGCCGACGTCCGGCTCGGGAAGTTCATCGAGGTCGAGATCGCCGAGGGCAGCTCGCCCAACGAGGCCCGCCAGCGCCTGGACGAGATGTGCCGGAGACTGCTGGCCAACACCGTCATCGAGGACTACCGGATCGAGCTGTGACCGTCGGCATCGTCACCTTCCCCGGCTCGAACTGCGACCACGACGTCTACCACGTGCTGAAGCACGCCTGCGGTGCGGCCGCACGCTACGTCTGGCACAAGGATCGGCTCCCGGCCGGCCTCGACGCCATCGTCCTCCCCGGTGGCTTCGCCTACGGGGACTACCTCCGCTGCGGGGCCCTGGCCCGATTCTCGCCCGTGATGGAGGACGTGCTGGCCTTCGCCGGCCGGGGCGGTCCGGTGCTCGGCATCTGCAACGGATTCCAGATCCTCTGCGAGTCCGGGCTGTTGCCGGGCGTGCTCATGCGCAACGCCTCGCTCAAGTTCATCTGCCAGGACGTGCTGGTGCGCGTCGAAGGCGGCGAGACGCCCGTGACGCGCGGCCTCGTCGGGCAGGAGATCCGCATGCCCGTCGCCCACGCCGAGGGAAACTACTTCGCCGATCCCGAGATCCTGGGGCGGCTCGAGGGCGAGGGGCGGGTGGCGTTCCGATACGTCGGCGGCGCCCCCAACGGCTCGGCGCGCGACATCGCCGGCGTCTCCGGGGGGCCGCGGCGGAACGTCGTCGGCCTGATGCCGCATCCGGAAAGGGCCAGCGAGGGCATCCTCGGCGCCGAGGGAGGGCGGCGGCTGTTCGAGGCGCTTCTCGGGCGCTGAATGCAAGTGGACCTCAAGGGGCGGGCCGGCATTCTCGAGGCCCTCTACGAGAAGCCGGCAGAGCGCACGTTCGCGGCGGTGGTGTGCCACCCCCACCCGCTGCAGGGCGGGACCATGCACAACCATGCCACCTACCGCCTCGCCAGGGCCGTCCGGGCGGCGGGCGGCGCCAGCCTCCGCTTCAACTTCCGGGGCGTCGGTCGCAGCGGCGGCGAGTACGGCGCCGGGCAGGGCGAGGCGGACGACGTGCGGACCGCGCTCGCCTGGCTGGCGGCCCAGGAACCCGACCTCCCTCGCCTGACCTGCGGCTTCTCCTTCGGCGCCTGGATGGCCCTGCGCGTCGGCTGCGCCGACGAACCCGTGAGGGGCGTCCTGGCCGCGGGGATGACCCCGAACGCCTTCGATCTCGACGTCGCCCGCGACTGTCCGAAGCCGGTGGCGGTGGTGCAGGGGGAGCGCGACCAGCTCGGCAGCCTCTCGGACGTCCAGGCGCTCCTTTCCGGCGGCAGCGCCCCGCGGCGGCTGTGGGTCGTCCGCGGCGCGAGCCACCTCTTCACCGAGGACCTCGACGGTCTGCAGCGCCAGGCCGAAAGCGGGCTATGCTGGCTGCTGGAGCGTACCTGACATGGCTCTTGGGCGCGCCCCCAGCGGGAGGGCGATCGAGCAGTCGTCCGAGGAACTCCTCCGGATCTGGAGGCTCGCCCGTGCCGCCGCGCGCCGCGAGATCTTCCCGGGCCTCTTGGACGGCGTGATGGGCGCGTTCTTCGCCCGGTGTGGCCAGCTCCTCGCGGGGAGCGGTGAGCCCGAGGAGGTCTGGCCGGGCCTGGTGGGCCTCGTGCGCTGGTCGCCCCAGCACGGAGCGCGCGAGCTCACCGGGGAGTGGGCCATCGCCATGGAGGTGCTCACCGCCGCCTGCGAGTCGTTCCAGGC
>DASRTO010000245.1:0-9521 GCA_035655915.1 Anaeromyxobacteraceae bacterium | reverse complement strand
CTCTGGCCGGCCCTCGCCGGCTACGCGGCGCTCATGGCGCTGCTCCAGCTCAGCTACTTCGAGGCCATCGCCGCCGCGGGCGTGGCGGTGGCGGTGTTCCTCCAGTACACGGCGCCGCTGCTGGTGGCGGCCTGGGAGTCGCTGCGAGCGCGGAGGCCGCCGCCGCGTCCGGTGGCGGCGGCCCTGGCCCTGGCGGTGGCCGGATCGGCCCTGCTGGTCCTCCCCGGCGGCTCGCTGCGGGTCCCGCTCTCCGGCTTCGCCTGGGGGCTCACCAGCGCCGCCGCCATGGCCGCGGCCACGGTGGTGTCGGGGGCGCTGCGGCGCCGGGGGCTGGGGGCGCTGCCCCTGGTAGCGTGGGGCTTCCTGCTCGGCTCGCTGGCCTTCGCGCCGCGCCGCGCTCCCTGGACGGCCCTCGCCACCGTCCCCGACTGGCCCTACTTCCTCTACGTGGCGGTGTTCGCCACCGCCGTGCCCTTCGCGCTCTACGTGTCGGCGCTGGGGGCGCTCGCCGGCACGGTGACCATGCTCCTCGCCATGCTGGAGCCGGCGCTGGCGGCGGCGCTGGCCTGGCTGTTCCTGGGCGAGGCGCTCTCGGCGGCCCAGCTCGCCGGGGGCTTGCTCATCCTGGCCGGCGTGGCGCTGGCGGCGGCGACGGCGCGACGCTGATCCGGGCCGGCGCCGCGGCGGACCGCACCGCAGGCGCGCTCGCCGTTCGGCGGCCGGAGACGACGGCGCCCCTCGCGGCGAGGCGCGCCGGAGGGGCGTCGGGAACGGCGCCGGCGAGCGCTAGGCGGCGCGGGCCTTGGGCTTGTCGCCCTTGTGGCAGTTGGGGCACTTGCACTCGCCCTTGGGACAGGTGCAGTTCTTCCCGTCCTTGTCGCAGTTGCAGGCGCCGGCGAGGAGCGTGGAGGCCGGCGCCGAGGCGTCGGCCTTCTTGTCCTGGACTGCCGGGGCCTTGTCGCCCTTGCTGCTGGTCTTCGGGGTGGCCTTGTCGGACTTCTTCTGCGTGTCGGCCGTCTGCTTGTGCCCGTCGCAATCGCAGGCCTGGGCCGGTGTGGCGATCGCCAGCGCGAATGCGGCGGCAGCGGCGAAGGCCACGGTGGTCAGGAAACGCCTCGTCATCGGTCGCTCCTCGTAGGTTCTGGCCCCCCCTTCATGGGGCGGTTGCCGCAGGCTAACGGGCCCGAATCCAGCCGTCAAGTCCGGCTTGACGGCCATCAAGATCGCCCCTCCGGCGCGGGGTGCGTCCCCGGCCAACGGCCCTGACCGGCACGCCTCCCGCCCACGCCGCATTGCGTTGAGGCGCCACCTGCGGCCGGGTAGATTCTGCGAGGTGCCCATCGACCCCGACCGGATCCTCCATCTCCTCAGGGACCCCAGCGTCGACAGCCAGGAGGTGGCCACCGCTGCCGGCTCCAGCCGCGAGGAAGCGGCCGCGGCGGCCCGCCTGGTGACGGCCATCGCCAGGGCGCGTCCGGAGGAGGTGTCGCCCCTGCCTCCGGCCCTGGGCGCCGCCGTGGCCCGCGCGGCCGCGGTCGCGGGTCGCGCCGACCTGCTCTTGGCCCTGGCCGCCCACTCGGCCCGCGAGATCGCCAAGGAGGCGAAGCGCGGCCTGCACCTGCTCCGCAGCCGGGGCCTGGCCGCCCCCGAGCTAGCCCGGGCGCCGCCGCCGTCTCCCCCGCCGCCCCCGGAGCCGCGGCTCCCCTGCTACGCCTCGGCGGTGGACGGCCAGGGGGAGCGGGCGGTGTGGATCGCCCGGGCCGTGCCCGGGCGCGGCATCGAGGTGGGGCAGGCGGTGGTCTCCGACGTGCTCGGGCTGCTCGACCTCCAGGTCAGGCTGCTCGGCCGCAAGGAGTTCCGCGCCTTCGCCCGGGACGTGGCGGAGAAGGGGCGGGCCATGGCGGTGGCCGAGGTGGAGCCCGGCCGGGCGCGGGCGCTGGTGGCGCAGGCCCGGGGCCTGAACGAGTCCTCGGGGCGCCCCCTGCCGGAGGGCGCCGACGTCTGGCTCGGCCGCCTCGGCCCCCCGTCGCCGCCCGACGACCTCCCGGCCCGGTTCCCGCCGCTGCCCGACGAGGAGGAGCAGGCGGCGGTGGAGGGCTCGGCGGCGCTGCACCAGCTGCCGGTGCTGCGCGGCTGGCTCGCCGACGAGGACCTCCTGCGCGACCTGGCCCGGCAGCTCGACGAGATCGCGGTCTCGCCGCTGTACCTCGACGAGCGGCAGCGCGCCGAGCAGGCCGCCCGGGCCGTGGCCGAGTCGGCCGAGCGCTGGCTCGACGAGCCCCGGCGCCGCCGCCTCTCCTCCCGGCTCCTGGCGGCGGCGGAGCATCTCGAGGTCCTCGGCGACGCCGGGAGCGCCCGCGCCGCCGCCGCGGTGGCCCGGGCCGTGGCCGCCGGCGCCCCGGCCTCCCGCATCCCCTTCGCGCGGCTGATGGTGGAGAAGGCCTTCCCGGCCCGGCCGCCGCCGCCCGCCCCCCGGCCGAGCGAGCCGCTCATCGTGGCCCCGCGCTGATGACCGTTCACCGGAACCCCGCCCCCACCGTCGACGTGGTGATCCAGCTTCCCGGCGACCGGGTGGTGCTGGTGAGGCGGCGCCACCCGCCCCACGGTTGGGCCCTCCCCGGCGGCTTCGTGGAGCTGGGCGAGCCGCTTCACGCCGCCGCCGCCCGCGAGGCGTTCGAGGAGACCGGCCTCGCGGTGGAGCTCACCGAGCAGTTCCACGCCTACTCCGACCCGCGGCGCGACCCGCGCCGCCACACCATCAGCACCGTCTTCCTGGGGCGGGCCGAGGGCCAGCCCAGGGGCGGCGACGACGCCGCCGAGGCGCGGGCCTTCCCCTGGACGGCCCTGCCCGAGCTGGTCTTCGATCACGCCGAGATCCTGGCCGACGTCCGGCGCTACCTCCTCACCGGCTCCCGGCGCCGCCTCTAGCCCTCCATGGACCCGCTCTCCCCCTGGGACCGCGCCGCGCTGCTGGGCATCGCCCGGGGCGCGGTGCGCCACCACCTGGGCCTCGGCCCGGCCCCGGCCCTGCCCTCCTCCGGCGCGCTCTCGGTCCCCCGCGGCGCCTTCGTCACCCTGCGGGTGGACGGGGCCCTGCGCGGCTGCATCGGCTCCTTCGAGCCCAGGGGCACGCTGGCGGACACGGTGGCCGCGGTGGCGGTGAGCGCCGCCAGCGAGGACCCGCGCTTCCCGCCGGTGCGCCCCGAGGAGGCCGACGAGCTCGACTACCACGTCTCCGCGCTCGGGCCCCGCGTCCCCATGCGCGATCCCTCGGAGATCGAGATCGGCCGCCATGGCCTGCTGGTGAAGAAGGGGTGGCACCGAGGCACGCTCCTCCCGACGGTGGCGGTGGAGCGGGGCTTCGACGCCGTGGCCTTCCTGCGCCACACCTGCCTCAAGGCCGGGCTTTCCCCCGACGCCTGGCGGGAGCCCGGGGCCACCGTGGAGCTCTACCACGCCGAGGAATTCGGCGACGGCGGCGAGGATTGAGCCGGCAGGGGCCGGGTGCGTCCCCGCCGGCCGGGTGCTAGGTAACGAACCATGACCTCCCTCGACGGCGCCGGGCAGTGGCTGCTCACCGCCGGCGTCACCGTCCTCGGCTTCGCGGTCCTCATCGTGATCCACGAGCTGGGGCACTTCGCGGTGGCCCGCCTGGCCGGCATGCGGGTGGAGCGCTTCAGCGTGGGCTTCGGGCCGGTGCTGTGGTCGCGGCGCCGCGGCGACACCGAGTGGTGCCTCTCGGCGCTGCCGCTCGGCGGCTACGTGCGCATCGCCGGCATGGCGCCCGGCGAGGAGGTGGATCCGGCCGACCGGGGCTCCTACGCCAACCACCCCGCCTGGCACCGCTTCCTGGTGATCCTGGCCGGGCCGGCCATGAACTACCTGCTGGCGCTCTGCATCGCCGTGGGCATGTTCGCCACCCTGGGCCTGCCCCAGCCCGATCCCGCCCCGGTGGCCGGCGACATCATCGCCGGCAGCGCCGCCGAGCGAGCCGGGCTCCGCGCCGGGGACCGGGTCCTGGCCTTCGACGGGAAGCCCATCGCCACCTGGAACGAGCTGGTGGCGGCGGTGCAGAACAGCCCGGGCCGCACCGTCGAGCTCTCGGTGCGCCGCGCCGGCGCCCCGGCCGAGGCGGCGCCGGAGCGGGTGGCGGCCACGCCCGACGACCGCGGCGGGGTGGGCCAGCTCGGGGTGCGGCCGGCCCTGATCGCGGTGCGAGCCGGCCCCGGCCAGGCCCTGGCCCTGGGCGTGCGCCGCACCAACGCCCAGGCGGCGAGCATCCTGGCCGGCCTGGT
This sequence comes from Anaeromyxobacteraceae bacterium, assembly GCA_035655915.1. GTDB lineage: Bacteria > Myxococcota > Myxococcia > Myxococcales > Anaeromyxobacteraceae > DASTPH01. The sequence goes on along the minus strand of DASRTO010000245.1, from coordinate 5,226 downwards.
CCAGGTGGTGACCGGCCGGCAGAAGGCGGAGCTGCGCGGGCCGCTGGGCATCGCCCAGGAGATGGCTCGCAGCGCCCGCGCCGGCGCCCTGCAGTTCGTGATGATGCTCTGGTTCATCTCCATCGTGCTGGCGCTCTTCAACCTCTTGCCCATTCCGGCCCTCGACGGCGGCCGCCTCACCTTCCTCGGCTACGAGCTGGTGGCCCGCCGGCCCGTCAACCAGAAGGTGGAGAACGTGGTCCACCTCATCGGGGCGGTGGCCCTCATCGGGCTCCTCTTGGCGGTCACCGTCTTCGGCGACCTGGCGCGGCTGTTCCGGCGCTAGGCCCCCGCCCGCCGGGGCGCCAGCGGACACCGCTGCGGACATGTGCACCAGCCGGGGCGCGGCGCCCCAACGGGAGACCGTCGGGCTGCCCACCGCTACCGGGTGGCCCCCGGGGATGTGGGAAGCTAGGATCCCCCGGTGGCGCTCACCGTCCTCTACTTCGCCGCCGCGCGCGAGGCCGCCGGCACCGAGCAGGAGACGCTCGAGGCGTCCCCGGCCACGGTGGCCGACCTGCGCCGGCTGCTCGTCGGGCGGCACCCCGGCCTCGAGCGCGTGCTCTCCCGCTGCCGCATCGCCCTGGACCAGCGCTTCGTCCAGGATGCCGACCCCGTCCCCGCGGGCTCCGAGGTGGCCATCATCCCCCCGGTCGCCGGCGGGGCCCCGCTCTTCCGGGTGGTGGACCGCCCCCTCGACCTGGCCGAGGTGGTGGCGGCCGTGACCGGCCCGGGCCCCGGCGGAGTGGTCACCTTCACCGGGACGGTGCGCGGAGAGAGCCACGGCCGGCGGGTGGTGCGCCTGGAGTACGAGGCCCACCGCCCCATGGCCGAGCGGGTCCTGGCCGAGATCGGCCGCGCCGTCGAGGCCGAGCACGGAGCCGCGGTGGCGGTGGTGCACCGAGTGGGGCGGCTCGAGCCGGGCGAGGCGGCGGTGGTCATCGCCGCCGCGGCCGCCCACCGCACGCCGGCCTTCCGGGCCTGCGAGGCGGTCATCGAGCGCCTCAAGAAGGACGCCCCCATCTGGAAGCGGGAGGTGTACGAGGACGGGTCGGAGTGGGTCGGCCTCGGCCCCTGAGGGGCGGACCGCCGATGGCGCGCCTGCCGCGGCGCGCGCCACCTGCCGGGGCCGGCCGGTGCGGAACCGGACCGGTCCGCGCGGGGGTGGTATCCTCGCGGCGTGGAAGCCGCCGTCTCCAGGCAGGGGCTCCCGCGCCGGCTCGCCCTCCTGGCGGCGCTGGCGGGCTGCACCGCCCCGCCCCCGCCCGCCCCGCCCGCCCCGGCACGCACCGCGGCCATGGGACCGGTGCGCGGCGACGTGCGCCTCAAGCGCCCCGACTCGGCGGAGTGGGTGGCGGCCACCCCCGGCATGCCCCTCGGCCCCGGCGACCGCATCCGCACCGTCGAGGGCGCCTCCGCCGAAGTGGTGCTGGAGGGCGGCTCCACCCTGGCGGTCTCGGAGAACTCCCTGCTGAGCCTCGGCGGCGAAGCGGCCGGCGTGCGCCTGGAACAGGGCGCGGTGGACGTGGACTGGTCGCCCGGAGCGCGTCCCGACGGCGGCGCTCCCGCCGACCTGGTGGTCGAGACCGGGGCCGCCCGCACCCGCGTCTCGAGGGAGATCGTGTTCCAGTGACGGCCGCCCTCCTCCTCTGCGCCCTGCTGGCGGGCCCCCCCACGGCGCCTCCCGCCGAGGCCCCCACCGCCGCCGAGGCCGCCGACAGCGCGGTGGCCGCCGCCGAGCGGGCCCTGGCCGAGGCCCGGGCCGCCGGCGCTTCCGAGGGCGACCTGGCGGCCGCCGCCCGGGCGCTCTCCCGCGCTCGCGCGGCCCGCAAGGAAGGGAGGCCGGAGGAGGCCCGGCGCCTCTCGGACGAGGCCTGGACGCTGGCCCGCCGCGCCCGCGAGGCGGCCGCCGGCCGCACCCGCTTCAGCGTGGGGGTGGGCGAGGACGAGGCCACCCGGGTCGCGGTCCAGAGCGGCCGCGTCGAGGTGGAGGCACAGGGCGAGCGCGCCGCGGTGGCGGCGGGCCAGGCAGCCCGGGTGCGCCCCGGCGCGAAGCCGGAGGTGGCGCCCCTGCCGGCGGCCCCGGCGCCGCTCGAGCCCGCCAACGGCGCCGCGGTCACCGTCCGGCCGGCGCCGCGCCCGGGCGAGCCGGTGCTGGCCTGGTCGGCGGTGGCCGGAGCCGCCTCCTACGAGGTGGTGCTGGCGCGCGACGAGGCCTTCCGCGAGGTGGCCCTGCGGCTCAGCTCGCCGGCGCCGCGCCTGCCACTGCGCGGCCAGCTCCCGCCCGGGGAGTACCGCTGGCGGGTCACGGCCCGAGACGGGCGCGGCTTCGTCGGGCCGGCCTCCGAGCCCCGGCGCCTCAAGGTGGTGGAGAAGCCGCCGCGCCTCGAGGTGGACACCCCGACCTGGAAGTAGGAGCCCCCGGTGAAGGTCCTCATCGCCGACGACGATCGCCTCATCCGCGCCATGCTGCGCGACCTGCTCGCCGACCTGGGCCACGAGGTGGTGGAGGCCGAGAACGGGGAGGAGGCGGTGGCCCGGGCCGAGCGCGAGCGCCCCGACGCGCTCATCCTGGACTTCCTCATGCCCCGGCTCTCGGGCCTCGACGCCCTGAAGCGCCTGCGGTCGCGCGGCCACCACCTCCCGGCGGTCCTGCTCACCGCCATCACCGACTCGAGCGTGCGCGCCGTGAGCGCCGGCGAGGCCCCGGACGCCATCCTGGAGAAGCCCTTCACCAAGCGGGGAGTGGAGCGGGCGCTGGCCCGGGCCATGCGTTCCCCCTGATCCCATGAAGCTCTTCCGGTCGGTGCTCTTGCTCATGCTCTTCGCGAGCGCCGTCCCCACGGCGGTGCTGGGGTGGATGCTCGCCTCCACCAGCCGGGACCAGCTCACCACCGACGCGCTGGAGCTGGCGGCAGAGCGGGTGGAGCGGCTCAGGCTGGAGGCGGCCGGCTGGCTGGCCGACGTCCGCCGCGCCGTGGAGGAGGAGGCCCGCGGCACGGCCTGGGCCGGGCTCGACCAGGCGGAGCGCCGCGAGGAAGTGGCCGGGCTTCTGGGGCGGCGCGTGGAGGTGACGGTGGTCACCCTCTTCGATCGCTCCGGCCGCAAGATCCGAGGGCTACAGGGCTTTCCCGCCACGGTGGCCCCGAGCGAGATCGCCGAGCACGAGGTCCAGGCCGGGGCGCTGCTCAGGGAGGGGCTGCCGCCGCAAGGGGCGCCCGCCCGCTGGTCGGCCCCCTACCGGGCGGCCCGCCGCGGTGAGCCGGTGATGACGCTCCTGGTGCCGGTGGCCGACCGGGCGGTGGGGGCGCTGGCGGCCGAGGTCTCGCTCTCGCCGCTGCATGCCCTGGCCGCCCGCACCCGGGTCGGGGCCCGCGGGCTGGCCTTCGTGGTGGACGCCTCGGGGCGGTACCTGGCCCACCCCGACCCGGCGCGGGTGCTCGCCCCCGCCGGCGAGCCGGAGGTGGTGTCCCAGCTGGAGCTGGCGGCGCGCTCGCCGGGCGGGGCCGGCGGCGCCCGGGTGGCCCAGTTCCGGGACGCGGCCGGGCGCGAGCTGCTCGGGGCCTGGGCGCCGCTGCCCGGGGTGGGCTGGGGCGCGGTGGCGGCCCAGCCCGCCGACGACGCCTTCGCGGCGGTGGACCGCATGCGCCGCACCGTGCTCGCGGGCGCGCTGGTCTCGGCCGGGCTGGCCGCCCTCCTCTCCGCCTGGTTCGCCCGGCGCGTCGCCCGCCCGGTGAGCGAGGTGGTGCGCGGCGCCCTGGACATCGCCCGCGGGCGATTCGGCGGCGAGGTGAAGGTGACGGTGAGGAACGAGATCGGCGATCTGGCCTACACCTTCAACCACATGTCGCGCGAGCTCAAGGGCTACGACGAGGAGAACCGCCGCCTCATCACCAAGCTGGAGGCGGGCTACCTCGACACCATCCGCAGCCTGGCGGGCGCCATCGACGCCAAGGACACCTACACCCGCGGCCACAACCAGCGGGTGGCGGAGCTGGCGGTGGAGATCGGGCGCCAGCTCGGGTGCGACGAGCCCACCCTGAAGGCGCTGGCCTACGGCGGCATCCTCCACGACATCGGCAAGATCGGCATCCCCGAGCCGGTGCTGCGCAAGAGCGTCCCCCTCGACGACGGGGAGACCGCCCTCATGCGCGAGCACCCCGCCATCGGCGCCGAGATCGTGGACGGGGTGGAGTTCCTGCGGGACGCGCTGCCGGCCATCAAGAGCCACCACGAGCGCTGGGACGGCCAGGGCTACCCGGAGGGGCTGGCGGGTGAGCGCATCCCGCTCGTGGCCCGCATCGTCAACGCCGCCGACACCTGGGACGCCTGCACCTCCAGCCGCCCCTACCAGCCGGCCATGGACGTGGCCTCGGTGCTGCGCATCCTGGACAAGCTGCGGGGGACCCAGATTGACCCCCGGGTCCACGACGCCCTCCTGGCGGTGGTGGACCGGTGGACCGGCGGCGCCATCGCCAGGGCGCGGGCCAGCTGAGGCTGCGGCCGCCCCGCGGCCGGTCCGCGAGCCGCAACCCCCCGTGCGTCCCGGTCTCTTTCTTGGCGCGGGCCGCCGGGAACGGTACTCTGCCGCCCATGCGGACGCGCCTCCTCGCGCTGGCGGCGGCCCTGCTCCTCCCCTGGGGGCACCTGGCCGACGACCCGTCGGCGCGCGGGTTCGACGCCGACCCGCACCGCTTCGCCGCCACCCTGGACGGCGACTTCTTCGTCGACACCGCCGCCGTGCCGCCGGTGCGGAGCTGGCAGGCCTTCCTGGTGCTGCAATGGGTCGACGGGCTCATCCCCTGGAGGTCGGGCAACCAGGTGACCGGCCACGTCGTCGAGCAGCGGGTCGCCACCGTGCTGGGCGGGAGCTACAGCCTGGGGTTCCTGGAGGTGGCGGCCGACCTCCCCCTGTACCTGTACCAGCAGGGCAACCTGGCGCCCCTGACCGACCTGGGCGTGGGTCCGCCGCTGGCGGAGAGCGTGGCCTCCTTCGCCCTGGGCGACCTCCGGCTCCAGGCCAAGGTGCCGCTCATCGCCGGCCGCGGCCCGGGGTTCGGCCTCTCGGCCCTGGCCGACGTGCGCCTCCCCACCGGCGACCCCGACGCCTTCGCCTCCGACGGCCTCATGGCCATCCCCAGCGCGGTGGCGACGGTGCGCGGCGAGCGCTGGCGGGTGGACGGCCAG
>DASRTO010000244.1:0-3752 GCA_035655915.1 Anaeromyxobacteraceae bacterium | reverse complement strand
TGGCCTCCTCGCCCTTGTGGAAGCGCAGGTTCTCGAGGAGCAGCACCTGCCCCTCCCGGAGGTCCTTCACCAGCTTCCGGACGCCGTCGCCGACGCAGTCGTCGGCCAGGATCACATCCTGGCCAAGCAGCTCGGAGAGCCTCTCCGCCGCGGGCTCGAGCGTGAACTTCTTCCTGTCGGAGGGGTCGCCCTTGGGGCGGCCCAGGTGCGAGGCCAGGACCAGCCGCGCCTTCCGGGAGATCGCGTACTGGATGGTGGGCAGCGCCCCCCGGATGCGGGCGTCGTCGGCGACCTTCCCCTGCTCGTCGAGCGGGACGTTGAAGTCCACCCGGATGAAGACCCGCTTCCCGGCGAGGTCGAGCTGGTCGATGGTCCGCAGGGCCATGGCGATCCCCCCTCCCGGCGCTCAGCGGGTGAGGACCTTCATCACGTCCAGCATGCGGTTGGAGAACCCCCACTCGTTGTCGTACCAGGCGAAGACCTTGGCGAAGGTGTCGCCGATGACGAAGGTGTTTGTGGCGTCGAAGATCGCCGAGTGCGGGTCGTGGTTGTAGTCCACCGAGACGGTGGGCTCCTCGGAGTAGGCCAGCACCCCCTTGAGCTTGCCCTCGGCGGCGGCCTTGAAGGCGGCGTTGATCTGCTGGGCGGTGGCCGGCTTCTCCAGCTCCACCGTCAGGTCCACCAGCGACACGTTGGGGGTGGGCACGCGCACCGCGGTGCCGTGCAGCTTTCCCTTGAGCTCGGGGATCACCTCGGCCACCGCCTTGGCGGCGCCGGTGGTGGCCGGGATCATCGACAGCGCCGCCGCCCGCGCCCGGCGCAGGTCCCGGTGCGGCAGGTCGAGCAGGTTCTGGTCGTTGGTGTAGCTGTGGATGGTGGTCATGAGCCCGCGCTTGATGCCGAAGGACTCGAGCAGGACCTTGGCCACCGGGGTGAGGCAGTTGGTGGTGCAGGAGGCGTTGGAGACGATCGTGTGCTTCGCCTTGTCGAGCTTGTCGTGGTTGATGCCGTAGGCCACCGTGATGTCGGGGTTCTTGGCCGGGGCGGAGATGAGGACCCGGGGGGCGCCGGCCTTGAGGTGCTGCTCGGCCTTCTCCCGCTCGGTGAAGAGGCCGGTGCACTCCAGCACCAGGTCCACCTTGTTCTGGGCGTGGGGCAGCTCTCCGGGGCTCTTCACGGCGGTGACCTGGATCTCCTTGCCGTTGACGACGATGCCCTTCTCGGCGGCCTTGACCTCGCCCCGGAAGGTGCCGTGCACCGAGTCGTGCTTGAGGAGGTGGGCCAGGGTCCGGGTGTCGGTGAGGTCGTTGATGGAGATGAACTCGAGGTCCTTCTCCCCCCGCTCCACGGCGGCGCGCACTACGCAGCGACCGATGCGACCGAATCCGTTGATGGCAATGCGGGCCATGAGAACGCCTCCGGGTTCCGTGGGGTTGGGCACGGAAGGTGGGCTAAACTACTTACCGGGCCCGGGGGTGTCAACGGAAACCACCCGAATGAAAAACGAAGGACGGCGCCGACTTGGCCGGCGCCGTCCGGATGGGTGTCGCCCGCGCTCCGGCGCGGGCAAGGGGCCGTGAAGCGGCCCGCCGCGGATGCTAGTGGGCGGCCTGCTCGGGCTCGCGGGAATCGGCCCGGGCCTTCAGGTCCTCGGTCACGAGGTCGATGAGCTCGGTGGAGACGCTCAGGATCTGGTTCCGCGAGTACCCGTTCTCGCGCAACTCCTTGAAGAGCGACTCGGCGAGGATCCTGGTCCCCTTGGCGTCGAGCATGGCTGGTACCATCATGGCTTCTCGTCTCCGTCGGGCCGCACGGCGCGACCGCAGTGCGCGTAACCACAGCAACCCCCGGGCCACGCCGTGGTATTGAAAATTGTCGCGTGGGGTCGAATGCTTACAGTCCACCCACACTTCGCCATGCGTAATAGCCTTCGCACCCCCCTCCCTCCGACGCGGGCCCAGCCGCGAACGCCGCTTCGCACCGCCGAGGTGGCAGACCCGAGCGGTGCCGGCCCATCTCGGTGGACCCCGTGCGCTATCGCGTGCTGAACATCCCCCTGTGGCTGGACGAGGACGAGGCCCTGCTGGCCCAGCGGGCCGGTGACCGCCTGGGCCTCGGGCCAGGCGGACTGAAGGACCTGCTGGTGGTGCGGCGCTCGCTCGACGCGCGGCGCAAGGGCCATCCCCGCTGGCTGGTGAACGTGGAGGTGGAGCTGGAGGGCGCCCTCCACGGCGCACCCGCCGAGGTGGTGCCGGTGGCCCCGCCCGAGCCCGCCCCCGCCCCGGTGCCCCCGCCCTCCCTGCCGCCGGTCATCCTCGGCGCCGGCCCGGCCGGCCTCTTCTGCGCCTGGGCGCTGCTCCAGCGCGGAGTGCGTTCGGTGGTGGTGGACCGGGGCAGGACCGTCTCGCCCCGGCGCCGCGACGTGGCCCGCCTCATGCGCGCCGGCAAGCTCGACCCGGAGTCCAACATGAACTTCGGCGAGGGCGGCGCCGGGGCCTACACCGACGGCAAGCTCTCGACGCGCATCCACCACCCGGCGGTGCGCACGGTGGTGGAGCTCTTCGCCCGCTTCGGCCGCGTCAGCCGGATCCTGGCCGAGGGCAAGCCCCACGTCGGCTCCGACGTCCTGCCGGCGGCGGTCTCGGCCATGCGCGAGGAGCTGGAGCGCGGGGGCTGCACCTTCCTGTGGGGCGCCCGGGCGGTGGACCTCGCGGTGGCCGGCGGCCGGGTGCGCGGCCTCGAGGTCGCCGACGGCCGCCGCCTCGACTGCGACCGGCTGGTGCTCTGTCCCGGCAACAGCGCGCGGGAGATCTTCGAGCTCTTCGCCGCCCGCGGCTGGCCCATCGAGGCCAAGCCCTTCGCCGCCGGCTTCCGCGTGGAGCACCCGCAGGCCCTGGTGGACCGCATCCAGTACGGCCGCGCCGCCGGGAACCCGCGCCTTCCCCCCGCCGACTACCGCCTCGCCGAGTCCCCCCCTGGCCAGGGTGGCGCGGCGCGCGGGGTCTTCTCCTTCTGCATGTGCCCGGGTGGCGTGGTGGTCCCGACGCCCACCGAGCCGGAGATGCAGTGCACCAACGGCATGTCCAACTCCCGGCGCTCCTCGCCGCTCGCCAACGCCGGGCTGGTGGCGGCGGTCTCACCGGAGGACTTCGCCCGCGAGGGCTTCCACGGGCCGCTGGCCGGCCTGGAATGGCAGCGCAAGTGGGAGCGGGCCGCCTTCCGCCTGGGCGGAGGAGGCTACCGGGCCCCGGCCCAGCGCCTCCCCGACTGGTTGTCGGGCCAGCCCGGGACACCGCCGGGACGGTCGTCGTACCGGCCCGGGCTGGCCCACGCCGACCTGTCGGCCCTGTTCCCGGCCGCGGTACAGGAGGCCCTTCGCGCCGCGGTGAGGGCCTTCGACCGGCGGCTGCGCGGCTTCGTCACCGGCGAGGCGGTGCTGCTCGGGGTGGAGACCCGGACCAGCTCGCCTTGCCGGCTGGTCCGGGGCGACGATCATCAGTCGCCGGGCCTGCGCGGCCTCTACCCAGCCGGGGAGGGAGCGGGCTACGCTGGCGGCATCGTCTCCTCGGCGGTGGACGGGCTGCGCGTCGCCGAGGCCATCTGCCGGGAGCTGGCGGCGTGAGGTACTTCGTCAGGAACGCCAGGGGGGAGGAGCTCACCTGCCCCACGCTGGGGGACCTGGCCGCCCTCTACTCCCAAGGGTTCCTCGAGGACGACGACCTGGTGCGGGCGGAGCGCTCCGAGCGCTGGGT
>DASRTO010000243.1:0-1880 GCA_035655915.1 Anaeromyxobacteraceae bacterium | reverse complement strand
GGCGCCGTTCAGGCTCGACGGCGCGGCCACAGGAGCAGCAGCGCCCAGAGCCCGAGCCAGCCCTCCGCCCCCACCGTCCCGCAGCCGCAGCCGCTGGACGGCTGCTCACAGGTGGATGGCGCGCGCGTGGCCACGGCGCCCGAGCCGAAGCACACGCTGGTGGCCAAGCCGGCCGGGTAGACGTCGCAGATGCCGCCCCCTTGTGCGGTCTGGATGTCGTCCGGGGCCAGCGTCCGCTTGGTGGTCTCTCCCTCGATCGAGGAGGCGTACATCGTGGCGGTCGGGTCGGACGAGTGCGCGAGACCGAGCACGTGGCCCGCCTCGTGCGTCACCACGTTCTGGACGTCGGTGGAGATGCAGCCGGCCCCGCCGGGAACCTGCGAGCAGGTCGGAGCCGGCGGGTCCACGCAGGTGAAGTAGAAGCCCGGCGGCGAGGGCCCGCCGCCGTCCCAGGCATTCAGCTCCATGTCCGCGTCCACGATCTCCCCGGTACCCGCCACGTAGCTCACCGTGGTGAGGGCGATGACCCGGTCGCTGGCATGCGCGGGGTCGTCGGCGTCCCAGCAGTTGTGCTTGTCGGCGCAGTTCACCGTCGAGGAGCCGTTCACGTCCCACAGCCGGCACGGGTCGCCGGGGGGGACGAGGTCGCCGCACGGCCCGCGCCGGAACACCACCAGGTTCTGGCAGTCGAGGCCGGTGGCGGTGGAGGGGGTGGCCCCGTCGTCGACCGTCTGGATGTCGGTGCACCCGCCAGCGCCGGTCCAGGTGGTGAAGCTCGTCCTCACCGCCGCCATGGCGGCGGCCGCGCCGCCGGGCGGTGAGGGAGAGCTGCTGCAGACGCTCCCCGCCGGATCGACGGTGAAGTCGTTCACGGCGTAGTGAACCTGGCGGGTGGACCACCACAGGCACAGGCCCGAGGAGGTCGTGGAGCGCACCGCCCAGGCCGGCCCCGCGGCCAGGCACAGCGCGGCGGCGAACAGGAGGCGCCGGCTCACCGGGCGGCCCTCACCCGCCGCTCCAGCTCCGCGACCGGCATCCGCTCGGCGCGCCGCTCCCCCGCCGGGATGGGCTCGGGCACGAAGGTCCAGCCCTCGACGTCCGGTCGCGCCTCGCCGTCCTGGACGCGGAACTTCCCCTGGCCCATACCGTGCACGACCGTCCGCCCGGCGGCGGTCCGCCGCAGGAACACCACCGCCTCCTCGCCGGGCTGGAACGAGGGGGCGGCGTCCACGCGCTGGCCGAAACCGCCCACCTCCCCGCCCGGCACCTCCAGCGTCACCTCGGCCCCGGCGCTCCCGCGGATCACCCGCGAGACCCGCACCGTCACCCGGGTGAGGATGTGCCGGCCGTCGGGAGCCCAGCGGGACTCCCTCGCCACCACCCGCCCCTGCACCACCGCGTCGGACTCCCGGGCCAGCTGCTCCACGGTGGTGGGCCGGGCCACCGCGGCCGCGGCGGCGCCGGCGTGGAGGAGCGCCAGCAGGGCGGCGGCCGGTCGTCTCATCGGCTGGATTGTACCGCGTTCGTGCTAAGGTGCGCGCCGCATGACCACGCCGCGCCTGCGCTTCGCGCCCTCCCCCACCGGCTATCTCCACATCGGGGGCGCCCGCACCGCCCTCTTCAACTGGCTGTGGGCCCGCCACGCCGGGGGCACCTTCATCCTCCGCATCGAGGACACCGACCGGGACCGCTCCACCGCCGAGGCGGTTCAGGCCATCCTGGACGGCATGCGCTGGCTTGGGCTGGACTGGGACGAGGGGCCGGAGGTGGGCGGTCCGCACGGCCCCTACTTCCAGATGCAGCGCCTCGACCTCTACCGCGAGTACGCCGAGCGGATCATCCGCGAAGGGAAGGCCTACGGCTGCACCTGCACCAAGGAG
>DASRTO010000242.1:0-3110 GCA_035655915.1 Anaeromyxobacteraceae bacterium | reverse complement strand
CGAAGGGCACCTTGCCGTCGGCCCAGAGGATGCGGTCGCAGCGGTGGAGCAGGGCGGGAAGGCCGTCGCGCGTCAGGGCCGAGACCGCCGCCGCGTCGCGCCGGTGCGCCAGGGCCTCCCCCTCGCCGGGCGGGAGGCGGTCGACCTTGTTGAGGACCAGGAGGCGCGGCCGGCCCTGGAGCCCCAGGTCGGCGAGGATGCACTCCACCGCCCGCACCCGGTCGTCGAGGCGCGGATCGGAGGCGTCGGCCACGTGCAGCAGCAGGTCGGCGTCGCCCAGCTCCTCCAGCGTGGCCCGGAAGGCGTTGACCAGGTCCTCGGGGAGGTCGCGGATGAACCCCACCGTGTCGGTGACGATCACCTCGAGATCCCGCGGGAAGCGCAGGCGGCGGCTGGTGGGGTCCAGGGTGGCGAAGAGGACGTCCTCGGAGAGCACCCTGGAGTCGGTGAGGGCGTTCAGGAGGGTGGACTTGCCGGCGTTGGTGTAGCCGACGATGGAGAGCACCGGCAGCCCGCGCTCGCCGCGCTGCTTGCGCCGCACCTGGCGGGCCCGCGACACGCCCTGGATGCGCCGCTCCAGCTGGGTGATGCGGTCGCGCACCCGGCGCCGGTCGATCTCCAGCTTGGTCTCGCCGGGGCCGCGCCCGCCGATGCCGCCCATGAGCCGCGACAGGGAGTCGTCCCGCCCCACCAGGCGCGGGTAGAGGTACTTGAGCTGGGCCAGCTCCACCTGCAGCTTGCCCTCCGCCGACTGGGCCCGCTGGGCGAAGATGTCGAGGATGAGCTGGGTGCGGTCGAGGATCTTGAGGCTGGTGGCCTCGGCGATGTGGCGGGCCTGGGAGGGGGAGAGGTCGGCGTCGAAGACGATGAGGTCCGCCATGAGCTGCATGGAGCGGAGCACCACGTCCTCCAGCTTGCCCTTGCCGATGAGGTAGCGCGGGTCCGGGTCGCGCCGCAGCTGCAGCGAGGCGTCGAGCACCTCCACGCCGGCGGTGCGGGCCAGCTCGCGCAGCTCCAGGAGCGAGGCCTCGGCCTCGTCGCGGGGGCGCCCCTTGCCGCCGCCGAACCCGACCAGGATGGCCCGCTCGCGCCCGCCGGTGCGGCGCGCCGCCGAGGCCCGGGCGAACTCCTCCTCCAGCGCCAGGGCCCCGGCCAGCGCGTCGTAGGAGAGGTCGTGGACCGAGGGGGCGGTCTCGTCCTTCCACATGGCGCCCTGCGGGTTCTCGGGCAGCAGGTGGGCCAAGTGGACCTTGCCGGCCAGGCCGCCGGGCAGCACCTCCAGCGCCGCCACCAGGTCGAGGCGGAGGAGCGCCAGGTCGGTGTGGTCGTCGCGGGTGAGGGGCTCGCCGTGGAGGTGGGTGTGGACCAGCCGCAGGCCGCGAAGGCGGTGCGAGCCGGCGCGGGCCCGCCCCACGTCCGGAAGGGTGAGCTTGCCGGCGTCGCCCACCACCACCCATTCCACCTGGCCCTTGCGGTCGAGCAGCACCCCCACCTGCCGGTTGGTCTCCAGCGAGATCTCGGCGAGGTGGCGCCCGAGCTCCGGGGAGATCACCTGGGCGGCGTCGACGCGGCGGCGATAGGTGCGGCGCAGGGCGTGGAGCTGGCTCTGCTTGAGGCCCAGGGTGTTCCCGAAGACGTCCCGCATTCGCGCGCGCGGAGAGCATAGCGCCGCGGGCCTCGCCGATCGAGCCCATCCGCGCCGGTCCCCCGGCGCCGCCAGCCGGCGAGGCCACCCGGCCCGGACGCCGCCGCCCATGCCGACACGTCGCCCTCGTCCTCCCCGAAAGCGAGGACCTCGCGGCGTCCGGGTGCGCGGCCGGCATTCCCGAGCCATCCCGCGGGCTTCGGGACTCGAGCCGGTCGCCGAAATCCCGGCGCAATCCCGGCTGGCTCCCAGGACTCCCGGTCGCCGGGTCCCTACTCTCCTGGCCACAAGCCCGGCCGGTGTCCGGCCGGGAACCTAAGGAGGCTTCACCATGAAGATGCTTGCTCTCCTCGTTGCCGTCACCTTCATCGCCCCGGCCGCGGTCGCGCGCGCCCAGTCGTCGTCCGGGCCGGCCGGGCGCCCCGCCACTCCGCCCACCGCGGCCTCGCCGGCCGCCAAGAGCCTCTACGCCAGGCTCGGGGGCGTGTACCCGATCTCCGTGGTCGTCGACGACTTCATCGAGAGGCTGTTCGTCAACGACACCCTGAACGCCAACCCGGCCATCGAGGAGGCGCGCCGGCGCGTTCCCAAGCAGGGGCTGAAGTTCCACGTCACCGCCCTGGTGTGCCAGGTGACCGGCGGCCCCTGCGGCTACGTCGGCCGCGACATGAAGTCGGCTCACGCGCATCTCCACATCACCGCCAAGGAATGGGACGCGATGCTGGCCGACTTCCGGAAGACGCTCGACAAGTTCGCCGTCCCCGCCGCCGAGCAGGGCGAGCTGGTCGCGATCGTGAACGGCACCAAGGCCGACATCGTCGTGGGCGCCAAGACGTCGTCGAGGTGAGGCCGCCGTGGCTACCGCCTGCCCGGTCGACCTCGACACGCGCACGCTGCGCGAGGAGATCCAGGCCATGTACCGGCGCGTGGCCCGGGACCCATCCGGCGACTTCCACTTCCATCGCGGGCCGGCCTACGCGGCGGAGCTGCTGGGCTACGACCGCGCCGCGCTGGCGGCGCTCCCGCAGGTGGCCACGGCGTCGTTCGCCGGCGTCGCGAACCCCCATCGCATGGGGCCGCTGGGCGAGGGCGCCGTGGTGGTGGACGTCGGCTGCGGGTCGGGAATGGACCTGCTGCTGGCCGCGAGGGACGTGGGGCCGCGCGGCCGGGCCATCGGCGTGGACATGACCGGCTCCATGGCCGAGAAGGCGCGCGACGCGGCTCGCGCGGCCGGGCTCGAGAACGTCGAAGTGCGCCTCGGCGACGCCATGGCGTTGCCGCTCGACGCCGCGAGCGCCGACGTCGTCATCTCCAACGGCGTGCTGAACCTGGCGCCGGACAAGGTGGTGGCCTACCGGGAGGTCCTCCGCGTGCTGCACCCCGGCGGACGGTTCCTCTACGGCGACATCGTGGTGGCGCGCGAGCTGTCGGAGTCGACCCGGCGCGACATCGACCTCTGGACGGG
>DASRTO010000241.1:0-3136 GCA_035655915.1 Anaeromyxobacteraceae bacterium | reverse complement strand
CCTGGCCCGCAACTGGGTGATGATCCCGCACGTCACCCAGCACGACGAGGCCGACATCACCGAGCTGGAGAGCTTCCGGGTGGAGCTGAACCGGGAAAACCAGGGGAGCGGGGTCAAGGTGACGCTGCTGGCCTTCGTGGTCAAGGCCTGCGTGGCCGCCCTCAAGAAGCACCCGGAGCTGAACGCCTCGCTGGAAGGGCCCGAGCTGGTGCTGAAGCGCTACTGGCACGTCGGCTTCGCCGCCGACACCCCCAACGGCCTGGTGGTGCCGGTGCTGAAGAACGCCGACCAGAAGGGGATCCTGGAGATCGCCCGGGAGCTGGCCGAGCTGGCCGGCAAGGCGCGCGAGGGGCGGCTCCTCCCGAGCGACCTCCAGGGCGGGAGCTTCTCCATCTCCAGCCTGGGCGGGATCGGCGGCACCGCCTTCACCCCCATCATCAACGCCCCCGAGGTGGCCATCTTGGGGGTCTCGCACGCCGCCACCCGGCCGGTGTGGGACGGAGAGAGGTTCGCGCCGCGTCTGATGCTGCCCCTGTCGCTCTCCTACGACCACCGGGTGGTGGATGGGGCGCTGGCGGCGCGCTTCACCTCCTTCCTCTCCCAGGTGCTGGCCGACATGCGGCGCGCCACGCTCTGATGGCTGCGCTGAGGGCCGGGGCTCGGCCGGGCGCGGCGGCCTCCGCTCGTGGGAGCCTCGATGGGTCCCCCCTACGGATGGAGCCCCTTCGGGATGTTCCAGCCCACTTGCCATCGGCGAGTGGACCCGGGAGCATGCCCCGTTCCACCCAACCCGCAGCAATGGGAGGCCTTTCCATGACGAGGAACCTGCTCCGCGCGCTCCTGGCAGTGGCGATGGCGCTTCCCCTGGCGGCGCTGGCGGCCGGGGAGTTCGGCACGGCGGCCGAGGCCAGGGCCATGCTCGACAAGGCGGTGGCGGCGCTCAAGGCCAACAAGGCCGACGCCCTGGCCAAGTTCCAGAAGGGTGAGGGCGGCTTCAAGGACCGCGACCTGTACCCGTTCTGCGGTGGGCCGGACGGCAACTTCACGGCCCACCCCAGCCTCACCGGCAAGAGCCTCAAGGATCTGAAGGACAAGGCCGGCAAGGCCCTGGGCGCGGAGATGTACCAGGTGGCCCAGGAGGGGAAGGTGGCCGAGGTGAGCTACATGTGGCCGCGGCCCGGCAAGACCGACCCGGTGCCCAAGGTGAGCTTCGTCACCAAGGTCGGCGACCAGGTCTGCGCGGTCGGCTACTACAAGTAGCCGCGGCGGTCAGCGGCGGCGGTACACGGGCAGGCGGCCCGCCGCCGGCTCGAGCCCGAGGTCGCCCGGCGGAAGCCGCTCGTGGATCCCCACGACCAGGAGCCCCCCCGGCGTCAGCCGGGCCACCAGGCGCCGCAGCACCGCTCGCTGGAGGGTCTCGTCGAAGTAAGTGAAGGCCAGGTTGCGGCACAGCACCAGGTGGAACGGGCCGGCCGGCATGCGGCGCCGCAGGTCCTGGCGACGGAAGGCGACCCCGCCGCGCCACCCGTCCCCTAGGCGCCGCTCGCCGTCCGCCGGCTCGAAGGCCGCCTCGGCCCACCCCGGCGGCAGCTCGCGCAGGGCGCCGGGCGGGTAGGAGCCCGCGCGGGCGCGGGCCAGCACCGCCGGGTCGACGTCGGTGGCCAGGATCTCGATCGCGAGCCCGGGGAAGCGGGGCGCCACCGCCATCTCGAAGGCGAGCCGGAGCGACCAGGGCTCCTCGCCCGAGGCGCAGCCAGCGCTCCAGCACCGCAACGCCCGCTCGCCGCCGGCCCGCGCCCGCTCCGCCAGCGCCGGCAGGAGGTCGTCGCGCAGCCGGTCGAAGACCGCCCGGTCGCGCCAGAAGCGGGAGATGGTGATGCGGCAGAAGGAGTCGAGGAGCGCCCGCTCGGCAGGGTCCCGCGCCAGCAGGCCGCGGTACCGGTCCGCGCCGAGCCCCAGCGCCTCGAGGCGCGGTCGGATGCGCTTGCACACCTGGCCGCGGACGCGCCGGAAGCCGGCCCAGCGCAGGCCGAGCTGCGGCAGGGCCCACTGGAGGAGCGCGGTGCACTGGTCGCGGGTCAGCACGGGCCTCTCCTCCACGAGGGGCACGGCTGCACGGCGAGGTCCCCGGCGCGGGTCGACCGCGCTCGCGGAGCCTTCCTGCGGTCGGCTGCTCCGGGCTGCCGCGGCGGCCCCCCGCGACTCGTTCCCGGGCGCGGGCGTCCGGCCTACAGCCAGAAGTACCGCACGTAGATCTGGGCGACGGGGAAGGTGGTCTTGAGGGGGTCGGGGAGCTGGGGGCGGATGGTGAGGGTCCGGGCCAGCACCTCCAGGCCCAGCGCCACGTCCGGCTTGCCGGTGTAGAGAAGGGCGCCGCCGACGTCGGTGATGTTGGACTGGCTGGAGTTGATGCCGAAGTTCTTGCGGAAGGCGAAATTGAGGCCGACGTCCACCGGCGTGAACTTGCCGAAGTCCACCTCGCCGAGCACGCCGGCCGTGACCGCATCGCGCTCGTACGTCTTGCCCGGGGCCGTGAGGGTCGAGCCGGTGAACCCGACCACCGCCGAGAAGCCCACCGCGGACCCGGGAGCCCATGCCGCCGTGACTGCGGGTATCCAGGTGAAGACGTTGTTCTGCTGGAAAGCCAGGCTGGGGTCGTAGACGGGCGGGCTCTGCAGGGCCGCCAGCACCGCCGCCGCCACCAGCAGGTTGAGCTGGGGCGAGTAGTTCACGTCGACGGAGGCACCCAGCCGGAACTGGTCGCCGAGCGGGAAGCTCCAGGTGAGGCCGGCGCCCCCGCCGAGGCGCACCGTCGTGCCCACCACCAGGATCGATGGGCCGTCGATGCCCGTGTAGAGGCTGGTGAGCACGTTGAGCCGCCCCGTGAAGTTCTTCAGGAAGGCGAACTCGTAGCTCAGCTGCTGCCCCAGCGCCGCGTAGGTGTAGTCCTTGGTTCCGGTCACGTTCCCCCCGGAGTCGTACGTCGGACCGGAGGCTCCACCGGTGCCGAGCAGCATGGCGACCGAGAAGCTGCCGACGGCCAGGGGTGGCGAGACGACGAGCGACGGCATGAAGACGTGGCCGTTCACCGTGCGGCCGGAGGTGGTCGGCGGCTCGTCCACGGCGCGGGCGGTGG
>DASRTO010000240.1:0-18096 GCA_035655915.1 Anaeromyxobacteraceae bacterium | reverse complement strand
GGCCCTGGCGCGGGCGCTGGAGGCCCTGGCCGGTTGCGAGATCGGCCCGCCGCCGGGGCCTGGACCTCGCGGCCCGCAGGCGGGGGACGAGCCCCCGCCCTACGGCTCGCCCTGGCGGCCCGCCGCCGACGGCTCGCCCTGGCGACGCGCCGGCGGCGATCCGACCTGGACCCCGGCCAGCGCTTCCAGCGCCTTCACCATGGCCGCGTGGTCCCAGCGCGCACCGCCGGCGGCGATGCAGGCGTTCATGAGCTGCGCCGCCATGGCGGTGCCGGGGAGCGACAGCCCCATCTCCCGCGCGCCGGCGAGGGCGTTTTCCAGGTCCTTGCGGTGCAGCTCCATGCGGGCCCCGGGGTCGAAGCGACGCTCGATCATCCGCAGCCCGTGCATCTCCAGCACCCGCGAGGCGGCGAAGCCCCCGAGGAGCGCCTGCCGCACCCGGGCCGGGTCGGCCCCGGCCTTCCGGGCGAAGAGCAGCCCCTCGGCCACCGCCTGGATGTTGAGGGCCACCACGATCTGGTTGGCCACCTTGCAGACCTGGCCGGCGCCGCTCCCGCCGACCCGGGTGACGTTCCGCCCCATGAGCAGGAAGAGGGGCCGCACCCGCTCGAAGGCCGCCTGGTCCCCGCCCACCATGATGGTGAGGGTCGCCTGCCGCGCCCCCAGGTCGCCCCCCGAGACCGGGGCGTCGAGGTAGTGGCCGCCGCGCTCGGCCAGCCGCGCCGCGAGGGCGCGGGTGGTCCCGGGCGAGATGGAGCTCATGTCCACGAAGACCTTCCCCGGCCCGAGCCCCTCGGCCACGCCGCCGGCGCCGAAGAGGACCCGCTCCACGTCGGGCGCGTCGGGGACGATGCAGAAGACCACCTCGGATCGCTCGGCCACCTCCCGGCCGCTGCGGCAGGCCACCCCCCCGGCCTGGACCAGCTCCGGGGGCACCCCGCTGCGCGAGTGCAGGTGCACCCGGTGGCCGCCCTTTATCAGGTTGAGGGCCATGGGGCGCCCCATGACCCCCAGCCCGACGAAGCCGAGGTCCATGGCCGCTACCGGCCCCGCGGGCGGCGCCGCGAGGGGACGGGGCCGGCGCCTCGCCGGCTCCGGGCCGGGCCATGGGCGCTTCCGCCTTCGGGGCGCCTCCCGGCGCGGCCGGGCAGGGCCTGGACCGCCAGCACCTCGATCTCCACCCGCGCCCCGCGCGGCAGCGCCGCCACCTGCACCGTGGAGCGGGCCGGGAAGGGCCCGGCGAAGCGCCGCCCGTAGGCCTGGTTCACGGCGGCGAAGTCGTCGAGCTGCACCAGGTACACGGTGGTCCTCACCACGTCGGCGAAGGCCATTCCCGCGGCGGACAGCACCGCCTCGACGTTCCCCATGATCCGCTCGGTCTGGACGGCGGCGTCACCGGGCACCAGCTCCCCGGTGGTCGGGTCCAGCGGGATCTGTCCGGAGCAGAAGAGGGTCCGCCCGGCCGGCCCCTCCACCAGCACGGCCTGGCTGTAGGGGCCGATGGCCCGGGGGGCGGCGGGGCTCTCGACGGCGGTCGGCATGTCACACCCGTTCCACGGAATGGACGCCGTCGATGCGCTCGATGCTGCGCATGACGGAGGTGAGCTGCTTCAGATCCTGGACCGAGACCTCGAAGGAGAGCACGGCCCGATCCCCGTGCCCGCGGACGTTGGCGTTGGCGATGTTGATGCCGGCCTCGCTGAAGGTCTGGGACACCTTGGCCAGCATGCCGGGCCGGTCGCTGGTCACCACCTTCACCGAGACCGGCCGCTTGAAGTCGCCCCGCACGTCCCAGGTGACGTCGACGCGCCGCGCCGGGTCCTGGGTCAGGGCCTTCTCGCAGCCGATGGTGTGGACGGTGACGCCGCGGCCGCGGGTGATGAAGCCGACGATGGGGTCGCCCGGCACCGGGTTGCAGCAGCGCCCGAAGCGCACCAGCACGTCGTCGATGCCGGAGATGCGCACCCCGCCCGCCGGGCGCCGGGCCACCTTGCGGAAGATCTCGGTGAGGCGGCTGGGCTCGGGGGCCGGCGGGGGAGCCGCCAGCTTCTCGGGCGGCAGCAGCTTTTGCAGGACCTGCATGGGGGAGACCTTGCCGTAGCCGATGCCCACCAGCAGGTCGTCGCCGATGCGGTAGCCGAACTGGGCCGCCACCTTGTCCAGCTCGCCGTCCTTCTGGAGCCGGTTCAGGTTGAGCCCGAAGCGGCGCAGCTCCCGCTCCGCGACCTCGCGGCCGATCTCCAGGGAGCGCTTGTGCTCCGCCTGCCGGATGAACTGCCGGATGCGGGCCTGAGCCCGGCTGGTCTTGACGAAGCCCAGCCAGTCCTTGTTGGGCTGGGCGCCCGGTGAGGTGAGGATCTCGCAGGTGTCCCCGTTCTTGAAGTGGTAGCGCAGCGGGACGATCTTGCCGTTCACCTTGGCGCCCACGCAGTGCGCGCCCACCTGGGAGTGGATGGCGTAGGCGAAGTCGACCGGGGTGGCCCCGCGGGGCAGGCTCTTCACGTCTCCCTTGGGGGTGAAGACGAAGACCTCCTCGGCGAAGAGGTCCACCTTCACGGTCTCCAGGAACTCGGCGGCGTCGCCCAGCTCGCGCTGCCACTCCACCAGCTGGCGCAGCCAGCCGAACTGCTCCGCGTCGGAGGTGCTCCGGGCCGCGGTCTTGCCGTCGGGCCGGCGCTCCTTGTAGGCCCAGTGGGCGGCCACGCCCTGCTCGGCCACCCGGTGCATCTCCCGGGTGCGGATCTGGATCTCGACGCGCTCGGCCCGGGGGCCCACCACGGTGGTGTGCAGCGACTGGTAGCGGTTGGGCTTGGGGATGGCGATGTAGTCCTTGAACCGCCCCGGGACCGGCTTCCATGCCGAGTGGATGACGCCCAGGGACTCGTAGCACTGGGCCACCGTGTCCACGATGACGCGGAAGGCCACCAGGTCGTGGATCTGCTCGAAGGGCAGGTCCTGCACCCGCATCTTGCGCCAGATGCTGTAGAGGTGCTTGACACGGCCGTAGACCTGCGCCTCCAGTCCCTGCTCGGCGAGCTTCTGGCGGATGAGATCCGCCACCTCCTCCACGAACTTCTGGCGCTCCTTGGCGTGGCTCTGCACCCGGTCGGCCAGGTCCTGGAACTCGGCCGGCTTGAGGTAGCGGAAGGACAGGTCCTCCAGCTCGCTCTTGAGCTGCTGCATCCCCAGCCGATTGGCCAGCGGCGCGTAGATGTCCAGGGTCTCCCGGGCGATGCGCTCCTGCTTCTCCGGCCTCATGAAGTCCAGGGTGCGCATGTTGTGGGTGCGATCCGCGAGCTTCACCAGCAGCACGCGGATGTCCTTGGCCATCGCCACCACCATCTTGCGGAAGTTCTCGGCCTGCTTCTCCTGCTGGGTGTCGCCGGCCGAGAACTTGGAGAGCTTGGTGACCCCGTCCACCAGCTCGGCCACCTCGTCGCCGAAGAGTTCCTCGATCTCCTCGCGGGTGGCCAGGGTGTCCTCGATGGTGTCGTGGAGGAGCCCGGTGACGATGGAGGCCTCATCCAGCTTGAGCTCGGCCAGGATGCCGGCCACCTCCAGCGGGTGGACCAGGTAGGGCTCGCCCGACTTCCGCAGCTGACCCTGGTGGACCTTGGCCGAGTAGACGTAGGCTTTCTTGACTAGGTCGAGATCGGCGTTGGCCTTGTAGCCCGCCACCTTGTCGAGGATGTCGTTCAGCCGCAGCAAGCGCGAAGGGAAAGGGTATCGTTCCGCCGTCCGGCGCCGCAAGTTCCCTGAATCCTTTCGTAACCGCGGCCGCAGCGCCCCGCCACGGCCCGCCCCGCCGGTTGAGGGGCGAGCGGCCTCGGGGTAGAACGTCGCCTGGGGAGCGTGTCCGTGCTCAAGTGCACCCATTGCGGCGCCAAGCTCGACCTGACCGCCAGCGCCTGCCCGGCCTGCGGTCGCGAGGTCGAGATGGGGCGGCTCACCGGCATCCTCGGCATCGTCTGCCGCAACTGCGACGCCTACAACGAGCCGGGCGCCAAGGCCTGCAGCGCCTGCGGGCAGCCCTTCACCAGGCCCGCGCTGACCCCCTCCCCCGCCCCGGCCCACCCCCCGGCCCCGGCGCCGGCCCCCGGGGCCCCCGGCGTCCGCGTGTTCACGCGGGCGCCGGGTCCGCCGCCCACCGTGGACCTCCCCTCGCCGCTGGAGAAGGGGGAGCAGCCCATCCCCCCGGCGGCCGCCTGCCCCAGCTGCGGTCACGAGGCCGGTCCGGGGCGGTACTGCCAGCGCTGCGGCCAGCCGCTCGAGGGCCGCGGCGGCCCAGCGGGGACCGCGCCGGGCGGTGCCGCCCCGACGGCCGGCGCCCTCGATCCCGGCCGAGCCGAGCTGGTGCTGGAGCGGGGCGAGGGCCGGGAGGGAGCCACCTTCCGCCTGGCCGGCCCGGAGGTCGGCGCCGGCCGCTCCCGCGGGGCGGTGCTCTTCCCCGACGACCCGTGCCTGGCGCCGCTGCAGGCGACCTTCTTCTACCGGGAGGGCGCCCTGCACGTCCGAGACGAGGGCGCTCCCGGCGGCGTCCTGCTGCGCCTGCGGGGGCTCTCGGTGCCGCTGCGGCCGGGGGACGTCCTCTCGGTGGGAGACCGGCTGCTGCGCTTCGCCGGTCCCCTGCCGGCCGCGCCGCCGCCCCCGCCCGACGGGACCAGGCGCCTCGGCTCGCCCCGTCCCCAGGGCACGGCGGTGCTGCTGGAGGAGTGGCTCGAGGGCGGCGTGGGCAGCCGGGTGTACCTCCGGCCTGCCCCCTCGGTGACCATCGGGCGCGCCGGCTGCTCCATCAACCTGGGCGACGATCCCTACCTCTCCCAGGCCCACGCCGAGATCGTGGTGGACGCCGACGGGTCGGCCAAGCTGCGCGACCTCGGCTCCTCCAACGGCACCTTCCTGCGGCTCCCGGCGCGCGCCGAGCGCCTGCTCCACGACGGCGACGCGCTGCGCCTGGGGCGCGAGCTGCTGCGGGTCTCCATCGCCTGAAGGCGGAGGGTCGCATGGCGGTCGTCTTCCTCAGCATCACCCCCCTGGGCACCGGCACCCCCAGCGTCTCCCGCTACGTGGCGGGGGTGGAGCGGATCCTGCGGGAGAGCGGCCTCAAGAGCCAGCTCACCGCCATGGGGACCATCATCGAGGGGGACCTCGACGAGATCCTGAAGGTGGTGCGGCGCATGCACGAGCACCCCTTCACCCAGGGCGCGCTGCGGGTCTCGACCCTGGTCAAGATCGACGACCGCCGCGACAAGGAGCACACCATCGAGGGGAAGATGCGCTCGGTGGAGGAGAAGCTCCGGCGCTGAGCGGCGCGCCCGGTCTCGCCCTCGGCCGGCGGTCCTGGCGTCGCTCTCGGCCGCTTTGTCCTCGCGCCGACGGGGTACTCGTGGCCACGACGCGCGACCTGGGTACTCACGGGCGCGCCTGCGGAACTCGCACCGGCGTTGCGCTTCGCGCCGCCGGTGCTCAGACAGTCCTCGGCGCGCCACCCGGCATCCGCGGCGCGTCGCGGCACCAAGGAGTCCGAGGCGGCGCTGCGGAGGCGGCCGCGAGCGACGCCAGGCCCGCCTCGGAGTCCGCGACCCGGAGCGCCCGGGCCCCGCTCGGAGGCGCCCCGCAGCCGCGCCCAGGGCTCCTCGAACGCGGCGTCGCGCCGATGGGCACGACGTCGCGACGGCGAACACGCGCCTGAAAGGCTGCCGGGAAGCTCGGGACGGTGCCCGCCTTTCGCCGTCGCGCCTCGGTAGACGAGGGCGCGACGCCGCCGATCACGCCGCGTCGCGGCGAGGACAAGCGCCGGAGAGCCAGGCCCGGGCGCCCCCCCGAGGGCACGCGCGGCCGGGGCGAAGCCTGGCACGTCAGCCGATGAGGACCACCGCGCAGGAGCGGGCTCCGTGCGCGCCGATCACCAGCGCCTGCTCGATGTCGGCGGTCTTGGAGGGGCCGGAGACGAAGGAGCCCCAGCCGGGCCGCTCGAACTGGATGCGCTGGTAGGCCTCGTGCATGGTGTGCACCACGTCCTCGGCCCGCACCACCAGCACCAGGTGCTCGGCGATCACGAAGACCGCCCGGTGGCGCCCCAGGCGGCTGCCGGGGATCCACACCGCCCCGTTCTCGGCCACGGCCGGGGCGCCGCCCACCACCGCCACCTCCAGGTCGCGCAGGTCTTGCGGCCTGGCCACCGCGTCCAGGTCCAGGCTGGAGCGGCCCACCCCGGGGACCAGGGTGGCAGTGAGTCGCGCCCTCCTCCAGGTCTCGAGCCCCCGCACGGCCGCGTCGGCGGCGGCGAGGTCGGGGACCCGCAGCGGCGTCCCGGCCACGGCGGTCACGGTCTCCAGGAACCTCGACACCGGATCGTCGAAGCGCATGGCCCGGCCGGTCCACTCGGGGACCGGCGTCGGCGGCGGCCCGGCCCGGCGCAGGGCCCGCAGGATGTCGTCGCGGCTGCTCACGGCGTCCCGCCCTCCCCGCCCGCGGCCCGGCGCTGCCACAGGTCGCGGAAGCTCTCCCGCGGCCCGGGCGGCAGCGCCCGCTGCCGCGCCCAGGCGGCGCCGGGGCCGAGCCGGAGCGCCCAGGGGGCGGCCCGCAAGAGGAAGCGCACCACCCGGCCGGCCAGGGCGTAGAGGGCGGGTCTCCGCATCACCAGGCTCGCCGCCTTCATGGCCAGCCGCTTGCGAAGGGGGACGAGCCCCTGCCCGGCCAGCTCGCGGCGGAAGGCCAGCAGCTCCTGGTGCAGGTCGATCCGGACCGGGCACACGTCGCTGCAGGAGCCGCACAGGCTGGAGGCGAAGGGGAGGTCGGCGTGGGCGCGCGGGTTCCGCAGCGCCGACAGCACCGAGCCGATGGGGCCGGGGATGGTGGCGCCGTAGGAGTAGCCGCCGCTGCGCCGGTAGACCGGGCAGGTGTTGAGGCAGGCGCCGCAGCGGATGCACCACAGCGACGGCCGGAAGGCGTCGCGGGCCAGGATGGCGCTGCGCCCGTTGTCCACGATGACCACGTGCATCTCGCCGCCGGGGAGCGGCCCGTGGAAGTGGCTGGCGTACACCGACGAGGGCTGGCCGGTGGCGCTGCGGGCCAGCACCCGGAGCAGCACCCCCAGGTCCCGGGCCCGCGGGACGACCTTCTCCACGCCCATGCAGGCGACGTGGATGGGGGGGAGGCTGGTCCCCATGTCGGCGTTGCCCTCGTTGGTGACCACCACCACCCCGCCGGTCTCGGCGATGGCGAAGTTCACGCCGGTGATGCCGGCCTGGGCGTCGAGGAACTTCTGGCGCAGATGGTGGCGGGCCGCCTCGGTGAGCGCGGTGGGATCGGCCAGGCCGGCCGGGGTCCCCAGCCGCCGGTAGAACAGCTCGCCGATCTCCTCCTTGGTGCGGTGGATGGCAGGGACGACGATGTGGGAAGGAGGCTCGCCCAGGAGTTGCACGATGCGCTCGCCCAGGTCGGTGTCGGTGACCTCGATGCCGCGCGCCTCCAGGAACGGGTTCAGGCCGCACTCCTCGGTGAGCATGGACTTGGACTTCACCACCCGCGTCACGCCGCGACCGGCCAGCAGCCCGTGGACGATGGCGTTGTGCTCCGCCCCGTCGCGGGCCCAGTGGACCTGGATGCCGTTCTGCGCGGCGTTGCGCTCGAACTCCTCCAGGTAGTCGGCCAGACGCGACAGGACGTGGCCCTTGATGGCCGACGCCGCCTCCCGGAGCGCCTCCCACTCGGGGACGCTCGCGGCGCCGCGGTCGCGATTGGACCGCAGGTGCCACCCGGCCGCGTCGTGGCGGCGCACCCGGGTCTCCTGGGCCAGGAAACGCGCTGCGGCGCGGGGGTGCTGGCCTGGGGGCACCGGCAGGCTGCCGCTCACGAGAGCCTCGCCTGGGAGAGGATCCGGGCCACGTGCATCACCTCGACGCGCCGCCCCTCCCGACGGGCCAGGCCCTCGAGGTGCATCAGGCAGGAGGCGTCCACCCCGGTGATGACCTCCGCCCCGGCCTTCTCCTGGTCGGCCAGCCGGTCGCGCCCCATCAGGCAGGAGACCGCTTCCTCGTTCACGGCGAAGGTCCCGCCGAAGCCGCAGCACTCGTCGGGGCGGGACGGCTCCACCAGCTCGATGCCCCGCAGCGGGGCCAGGAGCTGACGCACCTTGTCGTAGGGGGCCTCCACCCGCTCGCTCGACCTGCCCAGCCGCAGCTCCCGCAGCCCGTGGCACGACCGGTGGAGGCCGACCTTGCGGCGGAACTCGCCCTCCACGCGGGAGATCCCGCGCACCTCCACCAGCCACTGGCACAGCTCGAAGGTCCGGCTCGCCACCCGCTCGAGGTCGGGCCGGTCGCCCAGCAGCTCGCGGTAGTGGTGGCGCACCATGGAGACGCAGCTCCCCGAGGGGGCCACCACCTGGTCGTAGCGCTCGAAGAGCCGGAGGAAGCGCTCCGCCAGCGGCCGGGCCTCGGCGGCGCAGCCGGAGTTGGCCATGGGCTGGCCGCAGCATGTCTGCCCGCGGGGGAACTCGACGTCGGCCCCCACCTGGCGCAGCACCTGCCAGGTGGCCAGGCCCACCTCGGGGTAGAGCTGGTCCACGTAGCAGGGGATGAACAGGCCGACGGTCGGCGCCACGGGAGCGACAGTAGAGCCGTGCCGCCGCCGCTTTTCAAGTCGTGCAGCGGTCCACCAGGAACAGGATCGACCGGTAGGGGATCCCCCCGTGCAGCGACAGGCCGATCTCGCAGGTGCGGCTGGTGGAGAACCCCTCGCCGCAGGCCCTCACCCCGGCCCGCAGGTCGGAGAGCGCCGAGGCGCTGAGCTCGGGGTGGGTATAGCCCCGGTCGCCGGCGAAGCCGCAGCAGCCCACCCGCGGCGGCACCACCACCGTCTCGGCGCAGGCCTCCGCCACCTCCCGCAGCCGGTCGGCCAGCCCCATCCTCACGGCGCTGCAGGTCGGGTGGATGGCCACCGGGCCCGGCTCGCGCCGGAAGCGGAGCCGGTCCATGAGGAACCGGTGCACGAACTCCGCCGGCTCGTGGATGGCGAGGCGCCGGTCGGCCACCTTCCTCATCCGCTGCACGCACGGGCTGGTGTCGCACAGCACCGGGATGGCGCCGTCCTGGCTGGTCTCGAGGAGCGCCCGCCCGAGCTCCTCGGCCTTCTGGTCGCCGAGCTCGGGGAACCCCTTCGACTCGAAGGTGAGGCCGCAGCAGAGCGAGGGCAGCTGGCGCGGGAACAGGACGTCGTAGCCGGCCTTGCCCAGCACCGAGAGCGCGGCCTCGAACACCGCGCGCGACTCGGGGTCGGCCCGGGCCGGCCCCATCATGCGCACGATGCAGCTCGGGAAGTAGACCACCCGCCGCCCCTGGCCCCGCGCCACGCCCTGGAACGCCGGGGTCGGGGCCGGCCTCGGGGTCCAGCCGTTCCACAGGGGCAGCCGGCCGCCGGAGGCGGCCCGCGCCGCGGCGGAGAGGCCGCGCAGGAGCCCGGCGCCGAGCAGGGCCTGGGCGGCGCCGGCGGCGGAGAGCCCGAGCCGCACCCGAGCCGCGAAGCGATCGTAGCGGGCGGCCCGGCGCGCCGCCGCCCGGCGGGCGCCGGCTCCCATCCCGGCCGCCCGCAGGGTCTTCATGAAGGCGCCGGTGTCGATCGAGACCGGGCAGGCGGTGGCGCATAGGCCGTCGGCGGCGCAGGTCTCCTCCCCCAGCCAGCGGAAGTCCCGTGCCAGGCGCTCGAGCCGCTCCGGGTCCTCCCCGCTCCGCCGCAGGCGCGCCATCTCGCGCTGCACCACGATGCGCTGCCGCGGACTGGTGGAGAGGTCGCGCGAGGGGCACCTGGGCTCGCAGAAGCCGCACTCGGTGCAGCGGTCCACCATCTCGTGGGCCTGCGGCAGGGGCTTCAGGTGCTTCAGGTGCACCAGCGGGTCGTCGTTCAGGATCACCCCCGGGTTCAGGATCCCCTGGGGGTCGAGGAGCGCCTTCACCCGCTTCATGAGGGCGTAAGCCTTCTGGCCCCACTCCAGCTCCACGAAGGGGGCCATGTTGCGGCCGGTGCCGTGCTCCCCCTTGAGCGAGCCGTCGAAGCGCTCCACCACCATGCGGCACACCTCGTCCATCAGCCCCTGGTAGCGCCGCACCTCGGCGGAATCGTCGAAGCCCTGGGTGAAGACGAAGTGCAGGTTGCCGTCCAGGGCGTGGCCGAAGATGATGCCCTCGGCGTATCCGTGGCCGCGCATGAGCCGCTGCAGCTCGACGGTGCCCGCGGCGAGGTGCTCCATGGGGAAGGCCACGTCCTCGATCACCACCGTGGTGCCGATGCGGCGCGCCCCCCCCACCGCCGGGAAGAGCCCGCGCCGCACGTCCCACAGCCGCTCGTACTCGGCCTTGACCGAGGTGAAGGCCACCGGCTCCAGGGTGGGGACCCGCGACAGGAGCCCCCGTACCTCGGCGGCCTGCCGGGCCAGCGTCTCCGGGTCCGGCGCCCGCGCCTCCACCAGGAGGGCGCAGGCGTCCGGCCCGAGCGCCGCCAGGGATGGGGGCATGCCGGGCTTCGACTCCACCGAGCGGAGCGAGGCGCGATCCATGAGCTCGGCCGCGGCCACCGGCCCGGCCTTCACGGCCATGGTGGCCCGGGCCGCCTGCTCGATGTCCGGGAAGAGCACCAGTGCGCTCGCCTTGTGGGGGTGCTCCACCACCGTGAGCAGGGTCACCTCGGCCACGAACCCGAGCGTCCCCTCCGACCCCACCATGAGGTGCATGAGGATGTCGATGGGGTCCTGGAAGTCGAGGAAGGCGTTGAGCGAGTAGCCGGTGGTGTTCTTGATCCGGAACTTCTCCCGGATGCGCCGCGACAGCGCCTCGTCCCCGGCGATCTCGCCCCGGATGGCGAGGAGCCCCTGGCACACCTCGCGGTGGGTCTCGGCGAAGAGGCGCCGCGACGCCGCGTCGCCTGTGTCGAGGAAGGTGCCGTCGGCCAGCACCAGCTTCATGGCCTGGGCGGTGCGGTAGCTGTTCTGGGCCGTGCCGCAGCACATGCCGGCGGAGTTGTTGGCCAGGATGCCGCCCACCATGGCGGCATTGATGGAGGCCGGGTCCGGCCCGATCTTGCGGCCGTAGGGGGCCAGGACGGCGTTGGCCTCGCCGCCGATGACCCCCGGCTCGAGGACGATGCGTTCCCCCCCGTCCAGCACTTCCCAGCCGCGCCAGGCCCCGGCCAGGAGCACCAGCACCGAGTCGGTCACCGACTGCCCGGAGAGGCTGGTGCCGGCGGCCCGGAAGGTGAGCGGCACCTCCAGCCGCCGGGCGGCCTCGAGGAGGCGCTGCACCGCCTCGCGGGTGCGGACCCGCACCACCATCCTCGGGACCAGCCGGTAGAAGCTGGCGTCGGTGCCGAAGGCCAGGGTCCGCAACGGGTCGCAGATGATGTCCTGGGCCGGGAGGAAGGCGGCCGCCTCGGCGTGGAAGCGCCGGTAGCGGTCGGGCAGGGCGGCGGCGTCGGCGGGGCGGCTGGTCCAGGGCATGGGTTCCCGGTCGGGCCGTCGATGGGGCCGGGCCGGGAGGGCCCGCGCCGCCTCGGCGCTCGGGGCGGCATTCTACACCGGCGGCTCGCGTTGACCCCCCGGGCACCGTTGGGCTAAACGGAGCGGGATGGCCAAGCCGGTCAAGTGCGCCCGCTGCGGGCGGGAGAACGATCCCTCGTTCTCGTTCTGCCTGGATTGCGGCCAGCCCCTCAAGCTGCCCGCGGCGCCGCCCCCCGCCGCCGAGAAGACGTGCCTGGGCTGCGGCGCCAGGCTTCCCCCCGGCTTCCGCTTCTGCGGCCATTGCGGCCGGCCGGTGGAGCCCGCCCCGGCGGTGACGCCGGTGGGGCGCACGCCGGTGCACCTCGGGGGGACCGCCCTGGCCGGGGAGGCGCCCCCGGCCCCGGCGCGCCCCGGCCCCCCCA
This sequence comes from Anaeromyxobacteraceae bacterium, assembly GCA_035655915.1. GTDB lineage: Bacteria > Myxococcota > Myxococcia > Myxococcales > Anaeromyxobacteraceae > DASTPH01. The sequence continues at coordinate 6,183 of DASRTO010000240.1, read as the reverse complement.
CCCCGCGCCACCTGCCGGAGCCCACCGGCCCGCGCCTGTCGATGGTGCGGTACGACGGCGTGGTCGGGCAGGTCTTCCCGCTGGCGCACGAAGCCACCACCTGCGGCCGCCAGGCCGGCGAGGTGCTGTTCCCGGACGACCTCACCGTCTCCCCGCGCCACTGCGTCTTCACGCTGCGCGACGGGCGGGTCCGCGTCGAGGACCTGGGCAGCGCCTCCGGCACCTTCCTCCGGCTCCGGGCGCCGCGGCCGGTCCAGCCCGGCGACGAGATCCGGGTGGGGCGGCAGCTGCTCCGGCTCGAGCCGCTCCCCCGCGAGGTTCCGCCCGGCGACGCGGTGCCGTGGGGATCGCCCGACCCCGGCTACCGGCTGCGCCTGGCGCAGCTGCTCGAGGGGGGCGGGGTGGGCGAGGTCTTCCCGCTGCGGGCCGGCGAGAACCTCCTGGGGCGCGAGGTCGGCGACGTCACCTTCCCGTCCGACCGTTACGTCTCGGGCCGGCACGCCCGCCTGGACGTGGCCGAGGGGTCGGCCACCCTCTCGGACCTGGGGAGCTCCAACGGCACCTTCGTCAAGATCGCCGGGGCCGTCGAGCTGGCCCCCGGCGACCAGGTGCTGGTGGGCCTGCAGCTGCTCCGGCTGGAGATATAGCCTACCCGAACGACCTCTCCTTCTGCTCCTGCTCTTCCTTGCAGCGGATGCAGAGGGTGGTCACCGGCCGGGCCTCCAGCCGCTTCATCGAGATCTCATCCTCGCACCTTTCGCAGATCCCGAAGGTGCCGTTCTCTATGCGCGCCAGCGCCTTCTCGATCTTGGCCAGGAGGAACTTCTCCCGGTCGCGCAGCCGGAAGATCATCGACTGGGCGTACTCGCTGGAGGCCTGGTCGATCTCGTCGGGCAGGTCGTCGGTGTCGAAGCTCGACTCCTCGCTGAGCGTCTTCTTCGCCGAGGCGAGGATCTGGCGTTTCGACTCGTCCAGCATCGTCTTGAACCGCTTCATTTCCTTCTTGTTCAAGCGGCTGACCTCGCTGTGTGGGCCCCTCACCCGGGCCGGGCCCCTGAAAAAGGAACCGGGAAGCTAGTCGCCCCGCCCCCCCCTGTCAAGAACGGGCGGCGCCGCCTCGGGAATGTGGACATCGGCGCCGGGGTGACCTACAGGGAAGGCATGGCCGAGCCCAGGTTCGACCGGGAGTTCGTGCGGGCGGCGCTCAAGCTCTCGGCCCGCTCGGAGGTGGACCGGCTGCTGTACGTGTCCGACCAGCCGCTCTCCACCAGCGACATCCGCGGCCGCCCCATCAAGCGCAAGCTGGTGTACGCCGTCACCAGCGAGCCGCTGGCCCACCAGCTGGCCGCCCGCAAGTTCACGGCGGTGGTCATCCCTGCCTACGACTACTCGCGGGTCGAGAAGATCAAGGTGGCGCTGGTGGCGGCCCAGAGCGAGGGGCTGGTGCGGGACGGCGACACGGTGCTGGCGCTGGCGGGGCACGAGCGGGGCATGGACACGCTGGTGAGCGTGCGCATCGGCGCGGAGGGCGTGGAAGAGAAGGTCCGGGTGGACACCCTGGGGCTCCCCCCCGAGTTCAGCTCGCAGGTGGTGGAGCAGATCCTCCACGTCGCCATGGAGATCGGGGCCCAGGGCTACGAGGGTCACCCGGTGGGCACCATCTTCGTCATCGGCGAATCCAAGGCGGTGATGGAGCTGTCGCGCCAGTTGCTCCTCAACCCCTTCCAGGGCGTCTCCGAGTCCGAGCGCAACTGCATGGATCCCGCCATCCGCGACGCGCTCAAGACCTTCGCCGTGCTCGATGGGGCCTTCGTGGTCCGGGAGGACGGGGTGGTGCTGGCCGCCGGCCGCTACCTGCAGGCCCAGAGCGAGAAGATCAAGGTCCCGCTGGGCCTGGGCGCGCGCCACAGCGCCGCGGCCGCCATGACCGCCGAGACCGCGGCGGTGGCCATCACCGTCTCCCAGACCACCGGCGCGGTGCGCGTCTTCAAGGGCGGGGAGATCGTCCTCGAGCTGCACCAGACGGGCAGGCGCATCTGACCGCCACTCCCGCCCCGGGCGCCCCGCTCCGCGGCGTCGCCGACCCGGCCCGCGCCGCCCTGGCGCTGGTGGTCCTGGCCACCGGGTTCCACGTCCTCTACGGGGGGTGGATCGGCCTCACGCCGCAGGAGGCCTACTACTGGGAGTGGTCGCGGCACCTGGACCTCTCCTACTTCGACCATCCGCCGCTGGCCGCCTGGACCATCCGCGCCACGACCGGGCTCCTCGGGACCTCGGCGCGCGCCATCCGGATGGCGGCCGCCCTGCACTCCGCCCTCTCCTCGCTGTTCCTCTTCCTGGCCGGCCGGCGCCTCTTCGGCGGGCGGACCGCGCTCCTGGCGCTGGCGGTCATGCTGGCCACGCCCCTCTTCGCGCTGGGGCAGACGGTGATCACGCCCGACGGGCCGCTCCTGGCCGGGTGGATGGCGGCGTTCTACTTCACGGTGCGGGCGCTCGACGAGGAGCGGGGGCAGTGGCTCCTGGCGGCCGGGGCCGCCGCCGGCCTGGCCTGCCTGGGCAAGTACCCCGGCTTCCTCCTCTTCCCCCAGGTGCTGGCGGCGCTCCTGCTCGACGCCCGGGGCCGCCGGCTCCTCAAGACCCCCTGGCCCTGGCTGGGGGTGCTGCTGGCGGCCGCCCTCTTCTCCCCGGTGGTGCTGTGGAACGCGGAGCACGGCTGGGCCTCCTTCGGCTTCCAGACGCGCGACCGCGCCGCCCAGGTCCACGGCCTGAGCCTGCGGCTCACCGGGCGCTTCCTGGGACTGCAGGCCCTGGCCGCCTCGCCGCTCCTGTTCGTGGCCCTGATCATGGCCTCGGCCGCGGCAGCCAGGCGCTGGCGCGAGCCTGCCTTCCGGCTCTGCGCCCTCTTCTCGGCCCCGTTCTTCCTCCTGCTCCTCATGGTCTCGCCGCTCCAATGGGTCAAGATGAACTGGGCCGCCCCGGCCTACCCGGCGGCGCTGCTGGCGGCGGCGGCGCTCTGGCGGGAGCGCCCCGATCGCTGGCGCGGTCTGGGCGTCGCCTCGGTGGCGGTGGCGGTGCTGGGCTCGGCCTTCATCCACCTCATGCCGCTGGTCCCCGCCCTGCCCTTCCCGGCCCGGGACGAGACCACCTCCGGCTGGGGGGAGCTGTCGGCGCGGGTCGAGGTGGAACGGCGGCGCCTGGGCGGCGATCCCTTCGTGGTCGGCTGCGACTACAAGGTCGCCTCCGAGCTGGCCTTCCACCTCCCCGGCCGCCCCGAGATCCAGTCGGCGGGCGCCTTCGGCGAGCCCGGACTGCAGTACGACTACTGGCTCGACCGCGCGCCCCTGGCCGGCCGCGAGGGGCTGGTGGTCTACGACCCCCGCTCCCCAAGCCGCTGCCGCGAGCGGGCCCGCGAGATCTGCCGCCCCCTGGAGGCGCTCCCGCCGCTCACGGTCCGGCGCGGGCGGGCCCCCATCACCACCTTCGAGATCTTCCGCTGCCGCTACCCGCCGGCGCTGCTCGGCCGGGGCGGTGCCGGCGACCGGCCCGCGGTCGCGCTCGCCGGCGCCCGGCCCTGACGCGGCCGGCCAGGCACACCTCGAGGAGCGGGCAGTCGCGGCAGCGGGCCGGGTCGCGGCGCGCCGGGCAGGCCCCGCTCATGCCCAGGTGGCAGAGGGCGAAGTCGTAGCGGACCGGGTCCTCCGGGTCGAGCAACCGCAACGAGCGGGTGATCTCCTCGGCGGTGCGCCAGGAGAGGTCCCGCCGGCGGGTGAGCCCCAGGCAGCGCCCGATGCGGGCCAGGTGGGTGTCGAGCGGGACCACCAGCGCCGAGCGGGGCACGCCGGGCCACAGCCCCAGGTCCACCGCGTCGGGCCCGCGCACCATCCAGCGCAGGTACAGGTTCCAGCGCTTGCAGGCCCCGGCGCCGCCCGCGTCGGGGAGCAGGTGCTTGAGGCCTCGCCGGCCGCGGCCCCGGAGCAGCGCCTCCACCGGCGGCGCCTCCCGCAGCTCGGCGGCGAAGCGGGCCAGCGCCCGGCGCAGCGGCTCCCCGCGCGCGCCAGCCCGTGAGCCCTCCTCGGCCAGGAGGGCCGCGAAGCGCGCCCCCAGCGAGCCGTGGCGCGCCCGCAGGAAGCCTACCGCCGCGACCAGCGCCGCCACGTCGGCCGGCCGGTTGAAGCGGTAGCGGAAGGAGGCGAAGGCCCCCGGGTACGGCGCCTCGGCGAAGGCCCCGGCGAACGACGCCGGCCGGGGCCCCATGGCCCGGAGCACGGCCTCCAGCCGCGGCTTGAACAGGTCGGCCCGCCCGTAGGCCAGGCTGGCCGCCAGGAGCCCGGCCACCTCGGCGTCGCCCGGGTCCGGGTAGCGCCGGGGCATCTCCACCGGGTCGAAGGCCAGCCGGGCCGCGGCGTCGAAGCCGGCCAGGAAGCGGTCCAGGGCCGGGCGGAGCGCCCCGGCGCGGCGCGGCGAGAGCATCAGCCTCCGGCGTGCTTGCCGAGCTCGAAGGCCAGATGGGAGAGCTCCGGCGCGATGAGCTTCTCCCAGGCCAGCCTCACCGCCGCCGTGGACCCCGGCATGGAGAAGACCACCCGCCCCCGCCACACCCCGGCCACCGCCCGCGAGAGCATGGCGGCGCTGCCGATCTCCTGGAAGGAGAGCATGCGGAAGAGCTCCCCGAAGCCGTCGAGGCGCTTCTCCAGGAGCCCGGCCACCGCCTCGTAGCTGCGGTCCCGCCCGGAGATGCCGGTGCCGCCGTTGACCAGCACCGCCTGCGCCCCGGCCCGACCGGCCTCCTCGAGCGCGGCCCGGATCTGGTCCGGCTCGTCCTTCACCAGCCGGTAGCCGACCAGCTGGTGACCCGCCGCGGCCGCGCCCTCCCGCAAGAGCCGGCCGCTCTCGTCCTTGGCCTCTCCGCGGGTGTCTGAGGCGGTCACCACGAAGACCTTCACCGACCCCGGTCCCGACCTGCGGTGCTCCTGGTGGCCCATCTGGCTCCTCCAGTCACCCTCTCCCCCCTGGAGAGGGTACCTCCACCCACACCTGCCCGCCCTCCACCGCCACCGGGAAGGTGGGCTGGTCCTCGCACAGACGCGGCAGGCAGGTGAGTGCGCCGCTGCGGACGTCGAAGCTCATCTGGTGGCAGGGGCAGACCACCTCGCTCCCGGCGAGGCGCCCCCGGGAGAGCAGGCACCCGGCGTGGTTGCAGACGTCGTCGAGCGCGTGCAGCGCGCCCCCGAGCCGTATCAGCAGCAGGTGGCGCTCCCCCTCCAGCAGGTAGCCGCGCATCTGCCCCTCGCCCAGGTCGTCCGGGCCGAGGCGCAGCCTCACCGCCGCTCCTGGGGGATGGTGATATCGCCCTTGCCCTGCGAGACCCAGGCCCTGATCTCCGCCGCCTCCGGCGGGTCCTGGGCCAGGGAGAGGTAGCTGGCGTAGTGACGCACGGCCCGGTCGCGGTCGCCGCGTCGGCGCCACACGTCGCCCAGCACCCGGTTGGCCAACGCGGTCTCCCCGCCCCGCAGCGACTGCTCGGCGTACTCGGCGGCGTCGTCGACCCGACCGGCCCGCCACAGCGCCGCCGCCGCCTGCGCCATGCTGGGAGCGTCCCTCGGGTCGAGGCGTCGCGTCGAGCCGAAGCCCAGCGGCCGCAGCGCCAGGAAGAAGCTCTGGTCGGCGATGGCGCCGCCCTCCACCACCGCCTCGGCGGGCTCGAACCCCTCGGCCGTGGCCCGCACCCGGAACTTCCGCCGGGGATCGGTCACGTCCAGGGTGGCGAAGCCGCGCCCACGCTCCTTCCCGTCCACCTCCAGCCGGGCCCGGCGCGGCATGACCTCCACCTTGGCCTCGGGCTTCACCACCGAGTCCCACGACTCCTTGGCCGGCCCGGAAAAGGCGGCGAGGGGGACCAGCCCGGCGGCGGCGGCCAGGACGGCGAGGGCGAGCCGGCGGGACGTCGGAGGTGGCATGGGGGTGGAGGGTAATCGGCCCCCGGGGCACCCACAAGGCCGGCTAATTCCGCGACCGGAGCTTATCGCTCCGGGCGGCACTAGCCTCATTTGGAATGGGGCGTGCCGCCCCCCTCCGTCGGCGGAGCCGCCGGAGCCTCCCCCCTGCTACGGCCGGACTCCCGGCCGGGGCCGCTTCGCGGCCTGAAAGCGGATCGATACGCATGGGTCGAGGCACTAGCCTCCG
>DASRTO010000239.1:0-9022 GCA_035655915.1 Anaeromyxobacteraceae bacterium | reverse complement strand
TGCCGGAGTACGACCGCCTGGACGCCACCGCCCTGGCCGCGCTGGTGGCCCGGGGCGAGGTGACGCCGCTCGAGCTGCTCGAGGCGGCGGTGGAGCGGGTCGAGGCCCGCAATCCGCGCCTCAACGCGGTGGTGCACCGCTTCGACGACGACGCCCGGCGCCGCGCCGCCGGCATCATCCCCGCCGGCCCGTTCCGCGGGGTGCCCCTGCTCCTGAAGGACCTGGTGGCCTTCGCGGAGGGCCAGCCCGCCACCGGATCCTGCCGGCTCTTCGAGGGGCTCATCGCCCCGGTGGACTCGGAAATCGTGCGCCGCTTCCGCGCCGCCGGCTTCCTCCTCTTCGGCCAGACCAACACGCCGGAGCTGGGGATCCTGCCGGTGACCGAGCCCCGGCTGCGCGGGCCCACCCGCAACCCCTGGAACCCGGACCACACCCCGGGGGGCTCGTCCGGCGGCTCCGCCGCGGCGGTGGCGGCCCGCATGGTGCCGCTGGCCCACGGCAACGACGGCGGCGGCTCGATCCGCATCCCCGCCTCCGCCTGCGGCCTCTTCGGCCTCAAGCCCACCCGGGCCCGCACCAGCTTCGCCCCGGCCTACGGCGACCTGTGGGCCGGCCTGGTGCAGGAGCACGTGCTCACCCGCTCGGTGCGCGACAGCGCGGCCGTGCTCGACGCCGTGGCCGGGCCGGCCCCCGGGGACCCGTACGTGGCGCCCTCGCCGGCGCGGCCGTTCCTGGAGGAGCTGGGCGCACCGCCCGGCCGGCTGCGGGTGGCCTTCGACGCCGGGTCCCTCTTCGGCCACTCCATCCACCCCGACTGCGCCGCCGCGGTCCGCGACGCGGCCCGGCTGCTCGCGGACCTCGGGCACGAGGTGGTGGAGGCCCGCCCCCGCTTCGGCCGGGAGGAGCTGGTGCGCGCCTACCTCGTGATCATCGCCGCCTACACCCGGGCCGAGCTGGAGGGCGGCTGCCGGCGGGCCGGCCGCCCGCTCGACCTGGCGCTGGTGGAGCCGGAGACCGCCGGGCTGGCCGCGGCCGGCCGGGCCCTCTCCGCCGACGACCTGGCCGGTGCCATCAACGCGGCGCAGGCGGCGTCGCGGGAGGTGGCCGCCTTCTTCGGTCGCCACGACCTCTTCCTCACCGCCACCATGGCCTACCCCCCGGCCCGGGTCGGCGCCTTCGCCCTCGGCCCCTGGGACCGGGTCCAGGTGCAGGCTGTCACGCGGCTCCCCTTCCGCACCCTGGTGGACAGGCTGCTGCGGGAGCTGTCCGGGCGCGCCTTCGAGGCCACCGGCAACACCATGCTCTTCAACATCACCGGGCAGCCGGCCGCCTCGCTGCCGCTCGCCTGGAACGCCGCCGGCCTGCCGGTGGGCGTCCAGCTGGCGGCCCGCTTCGGCGACGAGGCCACGCTCTTCCGGGTCGCCTCCCAGCTCGAGGCGGCCCGCCCATGGGGCCACCGGGTGGCGCCGGCCGCGGCCTGAGCCGGCCCGGCGGCGGTACACTGCTGGGGTGGCGCGCCCCGCCTGCAGCTCCCCGCGCCGCGCGGCCGCGGCGGCGGTCCTCGCCGGCCTGTTCGGCGGCTGCGTCCACTCGAGCGCCTTCCGCTGCCCGGCCGAGGGAGGCCCACCCTGGGTGGAGGTGGAGAGCGACCACTTCGTGGTCAAGACCAACGCCGCGCCGAGCGATGCCGAGCGGATGGCCAGCGAGCTGGAGATGCTGCGGATGGCCGAGCTCGGCTCCTGGGAAGGCCCCTACGATCCGCCGGCGCGGCTCGAGGTGGTCGTGCTGCGCAACCGCACCGAGTTCCAGGAATTCCTCGACCCGCTGGCGCAGCCACCCCCGCTCGCCTACTACGCCTGGGGGACCCGGCCGCGGGTCGTCATCGGCCTGGTGCTGGATCGAGACCTCCGCTGGTGGACCGTGCCGTCGCTCCGGAACAGGCAGGAGGAATGGGCGCAGGCCGAGGAGTCCAGGGTGCTGCGGCACGAGCTGGCGCACCACCTCATCGGCCAGGTCCTGCTCCGCCAGCCGCCCTGGCTCGCCGAGGGGCTGGCCTGTTACCTGGAGGCGACCAGGCTCGGCACCTGGCAAGGGCGCCCGGCGGCGGCCGTGGGCCTGCCGGCCTGGGATGCTTGGGCGGCGAGCCGCGTCCCGGCCGCGGCCCTCTTCGCCTGGCGGCCGGGCGAGCGGGGCGCGCGCTTCTACGATCCGAGCTGGCTCCTGGTCCACTGGCTCATGAACCGTCGCGGCGCCGAGTTCACCGCCTATCAGCAGCGGCTCGCTCGCGCCGAAGACCCCGCCGCCGCCTGGAAGGCGGCGTTCCCCGACCTCGACCCCGGCGACGGAGCCGCCATGTCCCGGCTCGACCGCGAGCTGGACGCCTACGTGGGCGCTCGCTCCTACACGGCGCTGCGGATCCGCCTCCCGGCGATCGAGCCGCGGTGGCAACGTCGCCGGATGCCGCCTCCGGAGGTCCATGCCCTCCGCGCCGAGCTCTTCCTCCAGTCGCCCTTCCCGCGCGCGGACGCGAGGAGCGCCGCCGACGCCGAGAACGCGGCCTCGCTGAGGGAGGACCCGTCGGGCCTGTGGCTGGCACTCCTCCTTCGGGCCACCGGCCAGCAGGAGCGAGCCCTGGCGCTGGGGCGCGCCGCCGTCGCGACGCACCCGGCAGACTGGCGCAGCTGGCTGCTCCTGGCCAGCGGCCTGGAGGGCGGGGGCGAGCCGGCCCGGGAACGGCTCGAGGCCCTTCGGCGGGCGAAAGCGCTCCTCCCTGACGACGCCTGGGCCCTCAACGAAGTGGCCTGGGGGCTCTTCCAGGCGGGGGCTGCCGGCGAAGGCCTGCCGCTGGCGGCCCGGGCCGCGCAGCTCGCTCCCGCCAACGCCTCGGTTCTCGACACCTGCGGGGCGATCCTCGCCGACGTCGGCCGCTGCCCGGAGGCGCTCCTCGCCCAGCGGCGCGCCGTGGATCTGCTCGGGGAGCGCGCCGCGCCCGAGGCGGCGCGCGAGATCCGCGATCGGCTGGCGCGGATCGAGGCGCGGTGCGGCACCGCCGGCGCCTCCCCCTGACCGGGAGCAGGCGCGGGGACGCCTCGTTCCGGAACTCGAAGCCCCGGGGCTCTGGAAGGCCGCCCATGCCCGGCCAGGTCCCTGACGGGTCGTCCTGGCCAGGATCGGGGGCACACCGGACGTCCCGGCTCTAGAGAGATAGGCATGTTGTCGGGCCCGGCTGGCTCCGCCGCGGCCGTCATGCTGCGGGCGCGGGGGGAGGGCGCAGGAGTGCCTCGACGCCCCTGGCGGGATCTCCTGACGCGCATCGGCCGGACCCGCTGTGCGACTCGGGTGCGCGCTACCTGAGCGAGCGTTTCTGGGAGGAGGAGTGAGGTCGACCATGCTGTGGATGCCCCACGCCGAATACGTGGCCCTGCGCGAGCACGGGGAGGCCGCCTACCCCCATGAGTCCTGCGGCGTCCTCCTGGGATCGACCCGGGGCGGGGATCGAGTGGTGCGGCGGGCCGTGCCGTGCCGCAACGTGCACGCCGCAAGTCCCGACACCCGGTACCAGCTCGACCCGCTCGAGATCGTTCGCCTGGAGCGGGAGGCCCGCGCCGTGGGCGAGGAGCTCGTCGGCTTCTACCACTCGCACCCCGACCATCCCGCTCGCTGGTCGGCCACCGACCTCGCCGAGGCCCACTGGGTCGGCTGCTCCTACGTCATCACGCGGATCGCCCGGGGCCGGGCCGAGGAGACCAGCGCCTTCCTCCTCGAGGGACGCGACGAGGACGACAAGCGATTCGCAGACGAGGACTTGCGCGTCCTCGACGCCGCCGAGGAGGCGGCCGAGCTGGAGGCCATCTCGCCATGACCGTGCACGTCCCAGCGCCGCTCCGCCCCTTCACCGGCCAGCAAGCCGTGCTGGAGCTCCCCGCCCGGACGGTGGGGGAGGCCCTGACCGAGCTGGTGTCGCGCCACCCCGAGCTGCGCCGCCAGCTCTACGGGGAGGACGGGCGGCTGCGCTCCTTCGTGAACCTCTACCTCAACGACCAGGACATCCGGTCTCTACAGAAAGAGGCCACCCCGGTGAGGGAGGGCGACGCCCTCTCCATCGTCCCCGCCGTCGCGGGTGGCCTGAAGGAGTGAACCATGGCCGTCCCCGCCGGGAGGCTCCCGCCCGGTCCGCCGCTCTCGAACGACGAGATCCTGCGCTACTCCCGCCACCTCCTCATGCCGGAGGTGGCCCTGGAGGGGCAGCAGCGCCTCAAGGCGGCGCGGGTGCTGTGCGTGGGCGCCGGCGGCCTGGGATCGCCGGTGATGCTGTACCTGGCCGCCGCGGGAGTGGGCACGCTCGGCCTCGTCGACTTCGACGTGGTCGACTACACGAATCTCCAGCGGCAGGTGATCCACGCCACCCCCGACGTGGGGCGGCGGAAGCTCGAGTCCGCCGCCGAGAAGCTCCGGGCCCTGAATCCCTACGTGGGGCTGCGTCCCTTCGAGGCCCGGCTCGGCAGCGACAACGCGCTCGACATCGTGAGCCAGTTCGACCTGGTGGTGGACGGCACCGACAACTTCGCCACCCGCTACCTGGTCAACGACGCCTGCGTCCTCACCGGGCGCCCCAACGTCTACGGGTCGATCTTCCGCTTCGACGGGCAGGCCAGCGTCTTCGCCACCCGCGACGGCCCCTGCTACCGCTGCCTCTACCCCGAGCCGCCGCCGCCCGGGCTCGTTCCCTCCTGCGCCGAGGGCGGGGTCCTCGGCATCCTGCCGGGCCTGGTCGGCCTCATCCAGGCCACCGAGGTGGTGAAGCTGGTGCTCGGCCGCGGCGAGCCGCTGGCGGGGCGGCTCCTCCTGGTGGACGCCCTCGGCATGCAGTTCCGCGAGCTGAAGATCCCGAAGAACCCCGAGTGCCCGATCTGCGGCCCCCATCCCACTATCACCGCCCTCCAGGACTACGAGGCCTTCTGCGGCGTGCGCGGCGAGGAGGCGCCGGCCGGGGTCGCGGTGCCGGAGATACAGGTCGAGGAGCTGAAGCGCCGTCTGGACGCCGGCGACGACCTCCTCGTCGTGGACGTCCGCGAGCCGCACGAGTACCAGATCTGCAACCTGGGCGGCCTGCTCCTCCCCCTCGGGGACCTGCCGCGGCGGGTGCACGAGCTGGATTCGAGCCGGGAGATCGTGGTCCACTGCCGCAGCGGGCCGCGCAGCGCCAAGGCGGTGGCCTTCCTGCGCCAAGTCGGGTTCCGGAAGGTGAGGAACCTGGCCGGCGGGATCGCCGCCTGGGCGGAGCGCGTCGACCGGCGCATGCCGAGGTACTGACGCGGGCGCGGCGCACGCGTGGTCCCGGCGGCGGGGGACAAGCCCCCGCCCTACCCCTCCCGGCCCACCCGACTTGCTTCAGGCGGTCGGGCGCGTGGCGAAGTACCAGTCGGTGACCTGCAGGTCGGCGGCCCGGGCCCGGGCGGCGGCGTCCTCCAGGGTCACCGGCGCCGGGACGATCACCGGGTCGCCCGGCTTCCAGTTGGCCGGGCAGGCCACGCCCTTGGCGTCCACCGTCTGCAGGGCGTCCACCACCCGCAGGATCTCCTCGAAGCTGCGCCCCACGTTGAGCGGGTAGTAGATCATCGCCCGCAGGGTGCGCTTGGGGTCGATGAAGAAGACGCAGCGCACGGTGGCGGTGACAGAGCTGGGCTGGTGGACCATGCCGTAGAGGCGCGACACCCGCTGGTCGAGATCGGCGATGACCGGGAACGGGATCTTCACCCCGAAGCGCTCCTCGATGTTCCGTATCCACGCGATGTGGGAGTAGACCGAGTCCACCGAGTTGCCGAGCAGCGCCACCCGGCGCTTCTCGAACTCCGGCCACATCCGGGCGAAGGCCACGAACTCGGTGGTGCACACCGGCGTGAAGTCCGCCGGATGCGAGAACAGGATGACCCAGCGGTCCTTCTGCCATTCGGACAGCCGGATCATGCCGTGGGTGGTGTTGGCCTCGAAGTCCGGCACGGGGCCGTTGAGCACGAGGCGGGGCGTCTCTTCCGGCACTCCCGGAACCTGGGATTCCGACGTGGCGATGGCCATGCTGCTACCTCCTGCCCTCCCATCCAAGTCGAGGGAGCGTCGCTAACGCCGGGCCCCTCGGTCGGCACGGCCCTGGCGGGCGTCCCGGGCCCCGGGCCCCTTCAGGGTCGGCTCATCTCGCCGAGGAAGCTCCGCCCCGTCTCGGCGGGGACCCCGAAGAAGTCGGCCACGGTCCGCCCCAGGTCGCAGAAGCCCTGCCGCACCCCAAGCGGGCCACCGCCACGGCCGGGCGCGTGGACCAGGAGGGGCACGTACTCGCGCGAATGATCGGTGGAGGACGTGGTCGGGTCGCAGCCGTGGTCGGCTGTGACCGCCAGGAGGTCGCCAGGCCGGAGGCGGCCCAGGATGGCCGGCAACGCCGCGTCCATCTCTTCCAGGGCCCGGGCGTAGCCACGGGCGTCGTTGCGGTGGCCGTAGAGCATGTCGAAGTCCACCAGGTTCACGAAGAGCAGGCCGCGCTCCAGCCGATCGAGGATCTCGCCCGTCCGCCGCAGCCCGTCGGCGTTCCCCTCCGTGTGGACCTCCTCGGCGAGCCCGCGGTGGTCGTAGATGTCGCCGATCTTCCCCACCCCCACCACCGGCACCCCCTTCTCCGCCAGCCGCTCCAGCACGGTGGGAGCGGGGGGCTCGAGCGCGAAGTCCTTGCGCCGGTAGGTCCGGACGTAGGCGCCGGGGGTTCCCACGAACGGGCGGGCGATGACCCGGGCCACCCGCCAGCGGTCGAGCAGCTTTCTCGCCGCCAGGCACCAGCGGTAGAGGGTCTCCACCGGCACCGTCTCCTCGTGGCAGGCCACCTGGAAGACCGAGTCGGCCGAGGTGTAGACGATGGGCCTGCCGGTGCGTTGGTGTTCCTCCCCCAGCTCCTGGATGATGGCGGTGCCGCTGGCGGCGCGGTTCCCGAGCACGCCGGGCGCGCCGGTGGCCTCGATCCACGAATCCAGGATCTCCCGCGGGAACCCCTGGGGGAAGAGCGCCAGCGGCCGGTCGAGCAGCACCCCCATCATCTCCCAGTGGCCGGTGAGGGTGTCCTTGCCCGGGGAGCGCTCCGCCATCTTTCCGAACCAGCCGCGCGGTGCCGGATCGGGCGGCACGCCGGCGATCTCGGTGAGGTGTCCCAGGCCCAGCCGCCCCAGGGTGGGCAGCCGCAGGCCGCCCACCGCGCGGCTCACGTTGCCGATGGTGTTCGACCCCTCGTCGCCGTAGTCGCCGGCGTCGGGCAGCGACCCCACGCCGGCCGAATCGGCCACCAGCACCACGAAGCGGCGGCGCTCCATACCCCCATCCTAGGGGGACGGCGGGCCCGCCGCCCGCCCCCGCCGGCCCCGCCTCGCCTTCCCGGGGACCCCGCGGCCCTCCCGCCGGGGGGCGTCAGAACCGCCCGGCGACGATGGCCACCGAGGCGCTGGCCCCGAGGCGATCCGCCCCGGCCTGAACCATGCGCAGGGCGTCGGCCGCGGTCCGGATCCCGCCCGAGGCCTTGACGCCCATGTCGTCGCCCACCACCGAGCGCATCAGGGCCACGTCCTCGGCGGTGGCCCCGCCCTCCGCGAAGCCGGTGGAGGTCTTGACGAAGGCCGCCCCGGCTGCCTTGGCGAGCGCGCAGGCGATGGCCTTCTGCTCGCGCGAGAGGCGGCAGGTCTCCAGGATCACCTTCACCGGCACACCCGACCTCCCCACCAGCTCGGCCAGGTCCTCGAGCACGTGGCGGTAGTCGCGCCCGAGCAGGGCCGGGAGGGCCATGACCACGTCGATCTCGACGGCGCCGCAGGCGACCGCCCCCAGGGCCTCGGCCACGCGTTCGGCGGTGGTCCCGGTCCCCGCCGGGAAGTCCACCACCGACACCGGCCGCACCCCGGTGCCGGCGAGGCTCCCCGCGGCCTCGGCCACCCACTCGGGCCGGACGCAGACCCCGGCGAAGCCCCAGTGCGCGGCCTCGGCGCAGGCGGCGCGCACCTCCTCGGCGGTGGCGCCCGGCTTGAGGAGCGTGTGGTCGATGAGCGGCGCCAGGTCGCTCGGCGCGCGGATCGCCGGGGGTGCCGCCATGGCCGCCTCAGCGCCCCAGCGCGAGCGGAACCTCGACCTGCATCGGATCGCCCTCGAAGGGGGGGAACGTCATGAGACGGGCCGCGCCCTTGAGGCACGCCCCCAGGTCGGTCCCGTCGATCTCGGCGTCGTCGACCGCGGCCGCGGCCACGCTGCCGTTCGGGTTCACGGTGAGCGTCAAGACGATCCGCCGCCCCGAGAGGTCGAGGGCGGGATCGCCCTTGCCGGACTCGGCGATGCACTGCTCGAAGGCCGGCCGCCCGGCAGACACGATCCTGGCGACCCGTCGCGGGCCGGGGCGCCCCGCCGCGGGCTGGGCTCCGCCGGGCGCGGCCGCCGACGTCGCCCGGGCGGCTGGCGCGGCGGGGCGGGCGGGCGGCTCCGGGGCAGGCTGCGGGGCCGCCTGCGACGGCCCGGCACCGGGCTCGGACCGCGGTTCCTCGAGGGGCCGGGGCCTCGGCTGGGCCGGCTCGGCCTGCAGTCTCCGGCGAGCCGCATCTTGCTCCGCCGGGACCGGAACGGGTTCCGACGCGCCCGGCGGCAGGCCCGTTGCCGGCTGCGCCGCCGCCGGCGGCGGCCGAGCGGTCACCGGGGCGGACGGGCCCGGCGCCTGGCCGCTCCTGGCCACGAAGACGAGCAGGAGCACGGCCACCACTGCCGCGGCCGCCCCGCCCGCGACGACCAGCACCTTGGGGGTGAGCCCTTCTGCCGCCGCGCGAGGTGGAGCGGCCTCCCTCCACGGCCCTCGCGGCGCGGCGGCGGTCGCCGGCTCCGGAGGCGACGCCGATGCCGGAGGAGAATCCCTTCGTGGCCAGGCCGATCGCGGCAACGGGGCTCCTGGCGCGCGCGGCCGAGCCGGCTCCCCGCGAGCCCCCGGGTGCGGGCCGGGCGCCGGCGCCCGCCG
>DASRTO010000238.1:0-3835 GCA_035655915.1 Anaeromyxobacteraceae bacterium | reverse complement strand
TTCGTCATCGGGGTCGGGCCGCTGGTGGCGCTCGGCCTGTGGGGGCTGCTCGAGCGCACCTGGATCGGGCGGGTGGTGCGGGCCGCCTCCTCCGACCGGGAGATGGCGGCGGCGCTGGGGGTGCGGGTGCCGGCGCTGTTCACCGGCGTCTTCGGCTTCGGGACCTGGCTGGGGGCGGTGGGCGGGGCGCTGGCGGTGCCCTACGTGGGCCTGCTCACCCCGGGCATGGGCGAGACCATCATCATCGAGGCCTTCATCGTGGCGGTCATCGGCGGGCTGGGGAGCCTCAAGGGCGCCTTCGCGGGGGCCCTGGTCATTGGCGTGCTCTCGGCCTTCGGCACCCGCTTCTTCCCGGCCTTCGACATGTTCCTCACCTTCATCCTCATGGCCGCGGTGCTGCTGTGGCGGCCGCGCGGCCTCTTCGGAGCGGCGCGATGAGCGGGTGGCCCCGGGCCCGAGCGGCGGCGTGGCTGGCCACGGCGGCCATCCTGTGCGCCCTGCCCTTCCTGGCCACCAGGTTCGCCACCTACCTCGCCATGCGGGTGATGATGCTCGGCATCTTCGCGCTCGGGTACAACCTCCTGCTGGGCCGCACCGGCCTCCTCTCCTTCGGCCACGGGGCCTTCTACGCCGCCGGCGCCTACGGCCTGGGCCTGGTCGCCCTCCACGTCTCGCCCCACCCGCTCCTGGGGCTCGCCGCGGCGGTGGCCGCGGCGGCGCTGCTGGCCCTGCCGGTGGGCTGGTTCAGCGTGCGCTCCAGCGAGGTGTACTTCGCCATGCTCACGCTGGCCTTCGGCATGATGTTCTTCGCCCTGGTCTGGAACGCGCGCGACCTGACCGGCGGCGACGACGGCCTCATCGGGGTGATGCGCGCCCCGGTGGACCTCGGGCTCTTCCGCCTCCCCATCGCCAAGGACCCCCAGCTCTACTTCCTGGTGCTGCTGTGCTTCGCAGGCAGCGTCTGGCTCGTCCACCGGGTGCGCGCCTCCCCCTACGGGCTGGTGCTGGCCGGCATCCGCGAGAACGCGGTGCGGGTCGAGTTCGCCGGGATCGACGTCCGCCGCTACCGCCTCGGAGTCTTCGTCCTCTCCGCCGCGCTGGCCGGGCTGGCGGGCGGCCTGGAGGTGCTGCTCGAGAGCGGGGCCCGCCCCTTCATGGCACACTGGACCCACTCCGCCGAGCCCATCCTGGTGTCGCTGCTGGGCGGCCTCCACAGCCTCACCGGCCCCTTGGTGGGGAGCCTGCTGTTCGTGGCCATGCGCGAGCTCATCCAGCGCGTCACCGAGGAGTGGATGCTGGTCTTCGGGGTGGTGCTGCTCGTCATCATCATGGGCTTCCGCGGCGGAGTGGTCGGCTCTCTGGAGCAGCTCCTGCGCGGCCGCCGGGCGCGCCGGGAGGAGGCCTGATGCCGGCCATCCTCGAGGTCCGCGGGCTCTCCAACTTCTTCGGGAACGTCTGCACCGCCCGCGACCTCACCCTCGATTTCGAGGAGGGCGTGCTCACCTCGCTGATCGGCCCGAACGGCGCGGGCAAGTCGACCCTGGTGAACCTCGTCACCGGCCACCTGCCGGTGCAGCAGGGGCGGATCCGCTTCCAGGGGCGGGACGTGACCCGCCTCCCGGTCCACCGGCGGGTCCGCCTGGGGATGGGGCGCTCCTTCCAGATCGCCAACGTCTTCCCGGGGCTCACCGTGCTGCAGAATGTCCTCATCCCGGCGCTGGCGTTGGCCGGGCGGACGGCGCGCCCCTGGGCCCGCGTGTCGAGGGAGGCGTCGGCGCGCCGCGACGCCGAGGAGGTGCTGGAGCGGGTGGGGCTCACGGCCGAGCGGGAGGCGGCGGCGAGCGCGCTGTCGCACGGCGACCGGCGCCTGCTGGAGGTGGGGGTGGCGCTGGCCTCCCGGCCGCGGCTCCTCTTCCTCGACGAGCCCACCGCCGGCATGAACCCGGTGGAGCGCACCCGGCTCCTGGCCTCCATCCGCACGCTGGCGCAGGAGGGGCGGGCCACCTTCGTGCTGGTGGAGCACGACATGGACGTGGTCTTCGCCCTGTCGCGGCGGGTGGTGGTGCTGCACCGGGGCGAGCTGCTCTGCGACGGGCCGCCGGAGCGGGTCCGCGGCGACCCCAGGGTGCGCGAGGTCTACCTGGGCGACGAGGTCGCCGAGCCGGCCGAGGCGGGGGCGGCGCCATGATGCTGGCGGTCGATCGCCTCCACGCCTACCACGGCACGAGCCACGTCCTTCAGGACTTGTCGCTGGGCGTGGGCGAGGGCGAGACGGTGGCGCTGCTGGGCCGGAACGGCGTGGGCAAGACCACCACCCTGCGCGCCATCATGGGCCTCTGCCCGCCCCGCGGCGGCTCGGTCCGCTTCGCCGGCGCCGAGATCGGCGGCGTGCCGCCGGACGCCATCTCCCGGCTGGGCATGGCCTACGTCCCCGACGACCACCGCATCTTCCCCACCCTCACCGTGGACGAGAATCTGGAGATCGCCCGCCGCCTCTCGCGGCGCACCGGGCCCTTCGACCGGGCGCAGGTGGTGGAGCTCTTCCCGCTGCTCGGGGAGCTCTCCCGCGCCCGCGGCGCTACCCTCTCCGGCGGCGAGAAGAAGATGCTGGGCATCGGGCGGGCCCTGATGGCCAACCCCAGGCTCATCCTGCTCGACGAGCCGTCCGAGGGGTTGGCGCCGCTGGTGGTGGCGCACCTGGTGGAGGTGCTGGGGCACATCGGCGAGCAGGGGGTCACCATCCTGCTCGCCGACCAGAACCTGCGCTTCTGCCGCAAGGTGTGCGACCGGGGCTACATCCTGGAGAAGGGGCGGGTCGAGTTCCACGGCGCCATGGAGGACATCTGGCGCAACGAGGAGGTCATCGCCAAGTACCTGGTGGTGTGATGGCAGTGCCCGGTTGCCACGATCCCGTGGGGCAGGGGCTCGTCCCCCGCCAGCGGCGCAGCCGCCGGAGCCACCCGTGCGGGCGCGGCCGTGAGGCGGTCCCTGGCAGCGCCCGTGGGAGTTGAGACCATGCCGAGCGAGCTCTTCGACCTCAGCGGACGGACGGCGCTGGTGACCGGCGCCTCCAAGGGGCTGGGCCGGGCCATGGCGGTGGGCCTGGCCCGGGCCGGCTGCGCCCTGGCCCTGTGCGCGCGCGACCGGGAGGGGCTCGCCCGGACCCGCGAGGAGGCCCGGGCCCTGGGGGTGCGCGCCGAGATCTTCGCCATGGACGTGCTCGACCGCGCCAGCATCCGGGCGGCGGTCTCCGCCGCGGTGGAGGCCTTCGGGGGGCTCGACATCCTGCTCAACAACGCCGGCGTGAACGTGCGCAAGCCGGTGCTGGAGCTGTCGGAGGAGGAGTGGGACCTGGTGGTGGACACGAACCTCAAGGGCTACTTCCTGGTGGCCCAGGCGGTGGCCCCGCACCTCATCGCCCGCGGCTACGGCAAGGTCGTCAACGTCTCCTCCATCTTCGGGGCGGTGGGCATGCACAACCAGCTGGCCTACGCCTCCAGCAAGGGAGGCGTGGTCCAGATGACCAAGGTGATGGCCATCGAATGGGCGAGCCACGGCGTCCGGGTCAACGCCATCGCCCCCACCTACTTCGAGACGCCGCTGGTGGCGGCGCTCCGGAACGACCCGGAGCGCTTCCGCTTCATCAACGAGCGGACGCCCATGGGGCGCTGGGGCCAGCCGGAGGAGCTGGAGGGGACCGTGGTCTGGCTCGCCTCGCCGGCCTCCGACTTCGTGACCGGCCAGACCGTCTACGTGGACGGCGGCTGGACCATCTGGTGACCGGGAGCGCCGCCATGTCGATGGACGGATACCGGTCGATCGCCGACATCCCCTT
>DASRTO010000237.1:0-12738 GCA_035655915.1 Anaeromyxobacteraceae bacterium | reverse complement strand
CGGGGCGGGCCGGCGCGGCTCCTCGAGCTGGTGCGGGCCGCGGCCGAAGTGGAGGCCGCGCTGGCTTTGACACCCGCCGGCGGCAAGGCTACGGTCGCCGCGGCGCCGCGGCGCCCTGCTCCCCGCACCGGAGGCCGAGCTGGCTGACCTCGTCCAGATGCACGCTCGCCTCCGGGGCGAGATCGCCAAGGCGGTGGTGGGCCAGGGCGAGGCGGTGGACGAGCTCCTGGCGGCCTTCCTCGCCGGCGGGCACGTGCTGCTCGAGGGAGTCCCCGGCGTCGCCAAGACCCTCATCGCCAAGAGCCTGGCCCGGGCCCTGGACCTCGACTTCCGGCGCGTCCAGTTCACGCCCGACCTCATGCCGGCCGACGTGCTCGGCACCAACGTCTACCGGGCGCAGAGCGGCTCGTTCGAGCTGGTGCGCGGTCCCATCTTCACCGAGGTGCTGCTGGCCGACGAGGTGAACCGCACCCCGCCCAAGACCCAGGCGGCGCTGCTCGAGGCCATGGAGGAGCGGCAGGTCACCATCGACGGCACGCGCCATGCCCTGGGCGAGGCCTTCTTCGTGGTGGCCACCCAGAACCCCATCGAGTACGAGGGCACCTACCCGCTCCCCGAGGCCCAGACCGATCGCTTCCTCATGAAGGTGCGGGTGGGCTACCCGGCCGCCGAGGAGGAGGCGGAGCTGCTGCGGCGCGCCGCCCGCGGCTTCGACGCCCACGACCTCGAGGCCGCCGGCGTCACCGCGGTGCTGGGGCGCGAGGAGCTCAAGGCGCTGCGCGCCCGGGCGCGGGCCCTGCCGGCCGCGGAGCCGGTGCTCGAGTACGTGGCCCGGCTGGCCCGCGGCAGCCGCGAGCTCTCGCGCGCCCGGCTGGGGGCGAGCCCGCGGGCGGCGGTGTCGCTGCTGGCCGCGGCCCGGGCCCGGGCCGCCCTGCGCGGTGCCGAGTGGCTCTCCCCCGACGACGTGAAGGCGGTGGCGCGGCCGGTGCTGCGCCACCGGCTGGTGCTCCGGCCGGAGGCCGAGCTGGAGGGGGCCACCCCCGACGACCTCGTCGAGGAGATCCTCGAGACGGTGGAGGTTCCGCGTTGAGCAGCCGACCACGTTCCACCGGCATCCCGGGAGGGGGACGAGCCCCGTCGGGCCCGCTTCCGGCTCGGGCCGCGGCACCTGGCGCCGTGCCGCTCCCTACCACTCGAACCGTCTCGCTCCTCATGGCCGGCGCGGTGCTCGCGCTGGCGGCGCTCTCGGAGCCGGTGCTGCTCCCGGCCCTGCTGGCCTTCGACCTCCTGGTCCTGGCGGCGGCGGCCCTGGACGCGCTGCGCGCCCCCGGCCCGGGCTCGCTGCGGGCCCGGCGCCGGATGCGCCAGCCGCTCTCGGCCTGCGCGCCGAACCGGGTGGCGGTGGAGATCGAGCCGTCGGGGCGGGCGGTGGTGGCCGAGGTGGCCGACGCCCCGCCGGCGAGCTTCGAGTCGCGCGGCCACCGCGCCCGCCTGGCCGTCCCGGAGGGCGGCGCGGCCGTGCTGGCCTACCAGGTGGTGCCGCGGGCGCGGGGCCTGCACCGCTTCGGCGACCTGCACCTGCGGGCCCGCGGCCCGCTCGGGCTCGCCGCCCGGCAGTGGCGGCTGGCGCTCTCGCAGGAGGTGGCCGTCTACCCCGACCTGCGAGGCCTCGCCCGCGCCGAGGCGCCCCGGGCGCCCGAGCCCGGGGCGGCCCGCGCCCGCGGCCACCGCGAGGGGCGGGAGTTCGCGAGCCTGCGCCCCTACGCCGCCGGCGACGACCTGCGGGCGGTGGACTGGAAGGCCACCGCCCGCCGCGGCTTCGCGGTGGTGCGGGAGCACGAGCCGGAGCGCAACCAGACGGTGTGGCTGCTCCTCGACTGCGGCCGCCACCTCTCGGCCCGCCTCCCCGACGGCCGCCTGAAGCTCGACCACGCCGTGGACGCGGCGCTGGCGGTGGCCCGGGCCGCGGCGAGGCGCGGCGACCGGGTGGGCGCGCTGCTCTTCGGCGCGGAGGTGCGCCGGGTGGTGCCGCCGGGGCGCGGCAGCCGCCAGCTCGGCCCGGTGGCCGAGGCCCTGTTCCGGGCCGAGGCGGCGGTGGAGGAGTCGGACTACGCCGCCGCCTTCGACGAGCTCTCGTCGCGGCAGCGCCGCCGGGCGCTGGTGGTGACCTTCAGCGATCTCGCCGATCCGGACACCAGCGCGCTCCTGCTCTCGCGGGCGGCGCTGCTGCGGCGGCGCCACCTGATGCTGCTGGCGGCGGTGGCCGACTCGGCCATCGCCGACGCCGCCCGCGCCCGGCCCGGGACCGAGGCCGAGGCCTACGCCCGCCTCGCGGCCGAGCGCATCCTCGCCGAGCGCGACCTGGCGGCTCGGCGCCTCCAGGCCGCCGGCGTCGAGGTGGCGAGCGTGCCGGCCCGCGACCTGGTGGCGGCGGCGGTAGGCGGGTACCTGGCGGCCAAGGCGTCGGGGCGGCTCTGATGGCCGTGGCCGCACGCGTGGATCCGGCGGCTGCGCCGCCGGCGGGGGACGAGCCCCCGCCCTACGGGATCGTGGCATGCGGGCACCGCCCTGAGAGACCGCCTGTGGAGCTACTGCCTCCCGGCCACGCCACCTGCGGCCACGGCCTTCTCCTGGACCTTCCGCAGGAAGCGCTGGGTGTCGATGACGAACCGCTCGTGGGTGCCCTGGCTGATGGTGTCGACGCCGTCGTGGGCGGTGATCGAGAAGGCCAGCTTGCGGCCCTCGACCCGATCCAGGGTCACCTTCACCGTCACCGTCAGGCCGGGCGGGGTGGCTGCCGTGTGCGTCAGCCGCAGGTCCGTTCCGACCGACTGCTCGCCGGCATCCAGGTGCGGCTGGATGGCGTCGATGCACGCCCATTCGATGAGGCCGACCATGAAGCCGGTCGCGAAGACGGGCGGCATGGCCCGGAAGGCCTCTGATTCGGGATAGAGGTGCGGGACGGTCTTGTTCTCGGGGACCTGGTACCGGAACTCGTGCGTGAGCCCGGCGCGCAGGGTGGTCTTCATGGGGTCTCTCCTGGGTCAGAGGTCGGCCGTCGGCACCCGCTGTCCTTAACCGGGCTCGGCAGTCGCGGCAGGGCAGCAGGCCCGGTACCCTCTCAGGTGGCCAGATGGAGCCGCTTGGTGTAGGCCATCTCCTCGATCTTGTCGGTCGAGCCGTAGAGCCCGCTGTCGCGGATCCCCCCGACTGGCAGGGCGTAGTCGCTGTAGAGCGGCCCCTCGTTGATCATGACCCGGCCGGCCGCCAGTCGCCGGCCGATGGCGGCAGCCTGCTCCGGTTCCCCGAAGATGCTGGCTCCCAGGCCGTACGGGCCGTCGTTGGCCAGGGCCACCGCCTCCTCGACGGTGTCGAAGACCACGAAGGAGCGGACCGGGGCGAAGGACTCCTCGATCCAGAGAAAGGGCTTCTCTTCCTCGGTCGCCCCGAGGATCTGCGCCCCTTCGAACTCGATGAGCGTGGGGTAGAAGAACGGACCGTCGGCCCGCCCACCGACGAGGATGCGGCCGCCGCGTTCCACGGCCTCCTGGACCTGGTACCTCGCGATGTCCAGGCTCTCGTGCTTTCCGATGGGGCCGATGTCCGTCTCCTCCAGGCCCGGGTCGCCCACCTTCAGACGGCCGATTCCGTCGATGAGGCGCGCGCGGAAATCCGGCGCGACCGAGCGATGGACCAGGAACCGCTTGGCGGAGATGCAGAGCTGCCCGCCGTGCGCGTAGCCGCCGAGGAGGCCGGCGGCGGCGGCCTGGGGGAGGTCCGCACTCTGCAGCACGATGAAGGGGTCGTTCCCCGCCAGCTCGGGAACGTACTTCTTCATCCTCCCCCCGACGTGGAGCATGCACTCGCCGAGGGTCCTCTTGGTCCGCTCGAGGTAGGAGCCCATCTTGATGAGGTTGTCCTTCCCGACGGGGCTGGACGCGTAGTGGACGAGGACGTCCACCTCGGGGTTCTCGATGAACTCCCAGGCCGCGTCCTCGCCGGGGCACGTCGAGAACTGGACGCTGTCGACCGGGCAGCCCGCCTCGACCGCCAGCTGGACGACCCGCTGGCAGATGAAGGGAACCAGGCTGGAGGGCTTCTCCACCACGGCGTTTCCGGCCCCGAGCGCCGCCAGCATCGTGTAGAGGGGCACGACGAGAGGCGTGTTGCGCGGCGGGATGACGCCGACGACGCCGTACGGCTCGCGGTAGAGGATGTTCCGGCCCGACGCGGCAGGGAGCTCCCGCGGCTCGAGCAGGACGAGCCTCCGCTCGAGGTTCCTGGCCGCCGCGATGGCGCGCTCCATCTCCCACCGAGCGAACTTGCGGGGCTGGCCGCCCTCCCGGACCATCAGCTCCTCGAACTCCGCTCGGCGTTCCTCGAGCCGGCGCGCCACGCGACGTCCGAGCTCGGCGCGCTGCTCGAAGCTCGTCCTTCGCGCCGCCTCCTTGGCCTGGAAGGCCTTGTGGACCTTGGCGCGCAGGTCCCGGCGCGTGTCCTGCGCCAGCTCGCCGATCACCTCGCCCGAGTACTTGTCGCGTATCTCCGTCTTTCTCAGGGTCAGCATAGGCACCGGATGCTACCACCTGCCTCGGCGGAAGGGCGCATCGGGGGGCATGGCGGGTATCAGAGCACGGCCGCCGCGCCGCCAGAAGGGCGCGCAAAGCTGTGGACGAAGCCTTCCGCAAGCGCCATCCTCCGCCTCGCGGTGACGCGGGGGAGGTCACACCATGCGGCGCGATCCCAGCTGGAAGGACCGGGCGGTGAGCCCCGAGGAAGCCGCCAGCCACATCAAGAGCGGCACCAAGCTGTTCCTCCACGGCGCGGCAGCCACCCCCACGCCGCTCGTCGACGCCATGGCCCGGCGCCGCGACCTCGAAGGCGTGACCCTCTACCACCTCCACACCTCCGGACCGTGTCACTTCGCCGATCCCGGGAACGAGGGTCGCTTCCTCTCGGTGTCGCTCTTCACCGGCGCGGCGCTGCGCAAGCCCATCGAGGAGGGCCGCGCGGACTTCATGCCCATCTTCCTCTCCGACATCCCGCCCCTGTTCTACTCGGGCAGGATCCAGCTCGACGTGGCGCTCCTGCAGCTGTCGCCGCCGGACCGCCACGGTTTCTGCACCCTGGGCACCTCGGTGGACGCCGCCAGGGCCGCCGCCGACTCGGCGCGCACGCTCATCGCCGAGATCAACGAGCAGATGCCGCACACGCACGGCAACAGCATGGTGCCCTTCGATCGGCTCGAGGCCTTCGTCCACACCGACCGGCCGCTGGGGGAAGCGGAAGCGGTCGAGGCGACCGAGACCGAGGGCAGGATCGGCGAGATCATCGCCGGCCTGGTGGAGGACGGTGCCACCCTGCAGATGGGCATCGGCGGCATCCCCAACGCCGTGATGTCGCGCCTGGGCGACAAGCACGAGCTGGGCGTGCACACCGAGATGTTCTCCGACGGGGTCATCGACCTGGTGGAAGCCGGCGTCATCACCAACCGGCACAAGAAGGTGCACCCCGGACGCACCACCACCAGCTTCGTCTGGGGCAGCCGGCGGCTCTACGACTTCGTGGACGAGAATCCCACCGTCGAGTTCCACGCCTGCGACCGCACCAACGACACCGCGCTCATCCGGCAGAACCCCAAGGTCGTGGCCATCAACTCGGCCATCGAGATCGATCTCACCGGCCAGGTGTGCGCGGACTCGATCGGGCACCGCATCTACTCGGGCATCGGCGGGCAGATGGACTTCATCCACGGCGCGGCGCTGTCTCCGGGCGGGAAGCCCATCATCGCCATCCCCTCCACGGCTTCCGGCGGCGCGATCTCGCGCATCGTTCCCACCCTCAAGGCGGGCGCCGGCGTGGTCACCACTCGCGGCCACGTGCACTGGGTGGTCACCGAGTACGGAGCGGTGAACCTCCACGGCATGACCCTGCGCGAGCGGGGCGAGGCGCTCGTCTCCGTCGCCCACCCGGATTTCCGCGGGGAGCTGCGCAGGGCCTTGGTCGAGATCCGACACTTCCCCGTCAGCGCCGGCCGCGTCCCATGAACGGGTGGCCTCCCGCGCGCACCGGGCCGGGCGCCTTTCCCGGTGAGAAGGCGGAGAGGGCCGCTTATCTCCGGGGCGGAGGTCGCCATGAACCCACTGGAAGCCATGCAACGGGTACTGCGGGGAGAGAAGGTCGAGGGCTTTCCCATGCGATTGCCGCCCCCGGTGGCGAGCACCGTCGGCTTCGCGCTGGTGGCGATCGAGAAGGGCTCGGCAGTGACGCGCATGGAGGCCAGGGTCGAACGGCACGCCAACCCCATGGGCACGGTCCACGGCGGCATCCTCTGTGACCTCGCCGACGCGGCGATGGGCATGGCGGCGGCGAGCACCCTGGCGCAGGGCGAATCGTTCACCACGCTCGAGCTGTCGATGAACTTCCTGCGGCCGGTGTTCGACGCGACGCTCGAAGCGCGCGCCAGGGTGGTGCACGGCGGCAAGACCATGCTCTACCTCGAGTGCGACGTGGTCACGGCCGATGGCAAGGCGGTCGCCAGGAGCAAGAGCACCGCCCTGGTGCTGCGGGGCGATATGGCGAAGGGGCGCTAGCCGGTCAGCTCGTGGCCGGCGCGGGCGAGCGCATCGAGCGAGGGGACTCCCGTCCGTGACCGCCTGGGCCTGGGCCGGAGCGCCTCGGACGCTCCCCCCCAAGAAGTCACCTTGTCGAGGCTGGGTCGGATGGAGAGTGTTGTGCTGGCAGTTGCCGCATGAGAAGGGGGATCGTATGCAGAAGCAGATCCTGGTCGCGGTTGACGGCAGCAGCATGTCCAGCGCGGCACTCAAGGAGGCCATCGAGCTGGCCCGGGAACGCCAGGCGAAGGTGCGGATCATCCACGTGGTCGATTCGCCTTACGCCTACCCTGACGTCCTCTACGGCCAGTTCTCCGCGGATCTCGAGGCGGTCCGAAAGGCCTGGCGGGCGGCCGGGCAGAAGGTGCTCGATCAGGCCGTGGCGATGGCACGAGATGGGGGGGTCCAGCCCGAGTCGGCGTTGCTCGAGAGCGATGCCAAGCGGCTGAGCAGCTTGATCGTCGAGGACGCTCAGCGCTGGGGCGCCGACCTGATCGTGGTGGGTACCCACGGGCACCGCGGGCTCGAAGGCATCTGGTTGGGCAGCGTCGCGGAAGGCGTGGCTCGCACCGCGCCGGTTTCGGTGTTTCTGGTTCGGGGCCGCCGATAGCGCGACGGTGGAGCAGCTCGGAAGGGCCGCACTTGACGAAGGGCTGGACGACCTCTGGCCCTGATGGGTAGGCCCCATCTGGGCCAGAGTCCTCCCCGGAAACGTGAACCGCGATCCGCGGCGATAAACGAGGTCGCTCGCCGCAGCCAGCAACGAGACCGCGCATGGCGCAAGCCGCGCGGGTGGAGCGCCCGGTCTCGGAGTGCGGGTCAGGGGGAGAGGACGACCCGGGCATCCACGATCGTCAGCCCTTGCTCGTGCACGATGACCGGATTCAGGTCCATCTCGTCGATCTCCCCGTGTCTCGCCACCAGGCCTGAGACCTGGACGAGAAGCTGGGCGAGCGACGCCACGTCCGCGGGCCAGCCTCCGCGCACCCCCTTGAGCAGCCTCGACCCCCGCGTCTCGTCGATCATCTCCGCCGCGTCCCTCACGGAGAACGGCACGATCCGGAACGAGACGTCGCGGAGGACCTCGACCAGCGTGCCTCCCATGCCGAACATCACGGCATGGCCGAACTGGAGGTCGCGGGTCACCCCGACGATGATCTCGTGTCCCCATGGCGCCATGGCGCTCATGAGGACTCCTCCCTGGCGCACCCCGAGTCGCGACACGACGCTGCCAAGTTCCCGGAACGCCTTCCGGACCCCCGTCTCGTCCTTCACGTCAAGGATGACTCCCCCGACGTCGCTCTTGTGCGTCACATCCGGGGAGTTCACCTTCACGGCGACGGGATATCCGATCTCCCGGGCGGCGGCCACGGCCTCCTCCTCGGTGCTCGCCTGACGCGAGGGCACGACCGGAATTCCCTCCCGCGCCAGGAACCCCATCGAGTCGGCCGGGGAGAGGGACTTTCCGGCCGACGTGGGAGAGGTCGCTGCGGCGGGCGCCTCGCTCGCCCGGGGGAAGCGGGCCCGGGCGAAGCGAGCATGGCAGGCCAGCGCCTGGACGGCGCGTTCCGGCGTGGGGAAGACCGCGATCCCCTTCTCGTGGAAGAGGAGCCGCTCGGCCCGCTCGACGTCCGCCCCCCCGAGATACGCCACGAGGTCGTTTTGCCCCTTCTCCATGATGGTGGACGCGCCCGGGATGGGATCCCCGAAGATCGTCATCACCACGTCGTAGTGCTGCCGCGAGGCGGCGATGACGCGCCGGTAGCGCTCGGCGTCGCCGTCGCCGGTGAGGTCGAGGGGGTTCCCCACGATGCAGTGCGGCGGCAGGAACTCCCGCAGCCGAGCCGCCGGCTCCTCGGGCAGCGGGCTCACTCGGAAGCCGTTCTCCTCCGCCACGTCGGTGGCGATGATGGCCGAACCTCCCGAGCTGGTCACGATGAGCATCCGCGGCCCGGCGGGCGCCGGAACGTAGGCCAAGGCCTTGGAGAAGTCGTACAGCTCCTCGAGCGTCTCGGCGCGGTGGATCCCGAGCTGCCGGAAAACGGCGTCGTAGACCTCGTCCTTGCCGGCGAGCGAGCGCGTGTGCGACTCGGCGGCCTTGCGGCCCTGCTCGGTCCGCCCCGATTTCAGGATCACGATGGGCTTCCGGCAGGCCCTGGCGGCGGCCAGGAACTTCCGGGCGTCCTTCACCCCCTCGATGTACAGGGTGATCACCTTGGTGTTCGGATCGGAGGCGAAGAACTCGATGAGGTCGGCTTCGTCCACGTCGACCCGGTTTCCCATGCTCACGAAGGCCGAGAAGCCGAGCCTCTCCTCGGAGGCCCAGTCGGCCATGGCCGCGGCGACGGTCCCGCTCTGCGAGGCGATGGCCATGGCGCCCCTGCGGGTGATGAGAGGCCAGCAGGCGCACAGGCCGTGGTACGGGTAGTTCACGCCCTGGCAGTTCGGTCCGACCACGCGGATGCCGCAGCGGGACGCGTTCTGCCGCAGCTCCTCCTGGAGGCGGGCTCCCTCCGGACCCGATTCGGCGAACCCTCCGGTGATGACGACGGCCGCCCGGACCTTGCGCTCGCCGAGCTGGAGAACGGTGCCCGGGACCGAGGCCGCCGGGACGATGACCACGGCGAGGTCCGTGCCCGAGGGGATCTCGGCCACCGACTTCACGGAAGCGAGTCCCAGGATCGTTTCTCCTTTCGGGTTCACCGGGATGACCGGGCCGGCGAACCCCGCGTCGAGGATGTTCTTCAGGATCTGGAACCCCAGCTTCTCCGGCTTGGCGGAGGCGCCGACGACGGCGAGACTTGCGGGACGGAAGAGCGCCTGGAGGGAGTTGCTCATATGGCTCCTCGGGATCGGGGGCGGGCGATCCTAGCAAACTCGACTCGGCCTGGTGGGCTTCGCGCGACCGGCACCCACACCTCACGCCTTCTTCTTCAGCTCCGCCTCGTGCTCCTCGATGAAGGCCCGGATGTCGTCGGCCATGTCGAGGAGTTTCGTCCATTGCTCCAGATATAGCGTCACGGGAAAGCGCCCCAGCCCGTAGACCGAGACCCCGCCCTTCTCGCTCACCTTGAGCGAGAGCCCCTTCGCACCGCGGGCCTTGAGCGCCGCGTTCTCTGCCTTGAGCCGCTCCAGCTCCGCCTTGAGCTCATCGTCGGTGGCCATGGTCCCTCCTCGGTGTGGGATGCCCCCTGATACCCCATGCGGCTGACGCCCGCGCGCCTTCTGTCCCGGGGGATCCGAAGCTGCTAGAGTCACCGGGTGTGGCGCCGCGCGGTCGAGGGCGGAGCCAGGGCGTCGGCGGCGGCTTCGGGTGGGGCGGAGGCGGCGGTGGGACGGGTGGCGACGGGCGCGGGGGTCCGCGAGCGGGCGGCGCGAGAGGCGCCGGCTGGCGCTCCCCTCACTCGCTTCCACCAGCGGGTCTACGCCGAGGCCCTCACCGCCCGCGGCGGCGAGGGCCCCGCGGCGCTGGCCCCGGCGCTGGCCCACTCGGCCATCGACCTCAACCCCCACCAGGTCGAGGCGGCGGCCTTCGCGCTCTCGGCGCTGCCCCTGGGCGGGGCTGTCCTGGCCGACGAGGTGGGGCTCGGCAAGACCATCGAGGCCGGCCTGGTGATGGCCCAGCTCGCCGCCGAGGGGCGGGAGCGGGTGCTGGTGCTGGTGCCGGCCACGCTCCGCGTCCAGTGGCGCGACGAGCTCCTCCAGAAGTTCGGCATCGAGGCCGCCCTCCTCGACGGGGAGACGGCCCGCGCCCAGGAGCGGCGCGGGGTGCCGAACCCCTTCGACACCGGCGGGGTGGTGCTGGCGAGCCATGCCTTCGGCGCGCTGCGGGCCGACGACCTGGCCCGGGTGGAGTGGGACCTGGCGGTCATCGACGAGGCCCACCGGCTGCGCAACGCCTGGCGGCGGGACCACCGCACCGGCCAGGCGCTCAGGCGGGCGCTGCGCCGGGCCCCCAAGCTGCTCCTCACCGCCACCCCGCTCCAGAACGACGTGATGGAGCTGCTCGGGCTGGCGTCGTTCGTCGACGACCGCCTCCTCGGCCACGAGGAGGGATTCCGGCTCCAGTACGCCAGCGGCGACCTCACCGAGGAGAAGGCGGCGGATCTCAAGGCCCGCCTGGCGCCGGTGGTGACCCGTACCCTGCGCCGCCAGGTGCGCGAGTACGTGAAGTTCACCGCCCGCCGCTCGCTGGTGGAGGACTTCGCCCCCACCCCGGAGGAGGAGGACCTCTACCACCGGGTGAGCGAGTACCTGCGCCGCGAGGAAGCGCTGGCCATCCCGCGCGGGCGACGCGCGCTGCTCACCCTGGTCTATCGGAAGATCCTGGCCTCCTCCTCCTTCGCCGTGGCCGCGACGCTCGACCGGCTGGCGGCCACCCTGGAGGCCCGCCTCGAGGGCGAGGCCTGCGCGGCCGCGCCGGAGCTGGAGGGGTTCGAGGAGGAGGCCGAGGAGTGGGAGGAGGCGCCCGGGGCGCCGGCCCCGCGCACGCCGGCCATGCTGCGCCGCATGCGGGCCGAGATCCGGGAGCTGCGCGGCTTCGCCCGGGACGCCCGCGCCATCCGCCACGACGCCAAGGGGCAGGCCCTGTGCCGGGGCCTGGACCGGGCCTTCACGGTGGCCCGCGCCTGCGGCTGGCCGCAGAAGGCGGTGGTCTTCACCGAGTTCCGCCGCACCCAGGAATACCTCGAGGCGCTGCTGCGCGCCCGCGGCTGGTCGGTCACCTGCCTCTCCGGCGACGTCGCCGGCGCCGGCCGGCGCCAGGCGCTGGTGGACGAGTTCCGCGACCGGACCCAGGTCCTGCTCATGACCGAGGCCGGGGCCGAGGGCCTGAACCTCCAGTTCTGCAACCTGGTGGTGAACCACGACCTGCCCTGGAACCCGCAACGGGTGGAACAGCGCATCGGCCGCTGCCACCGCTACGGGCAGTCGCGGGACGTGCTGGTGCTGAACTTCCTCAACCGGAAGAACGCCGCCGACGCCCGGCTCTACGACCTGCTCTCGAGGAAGCTGGCCCTCTTCGACGGCGTCTTCGGCTCCTCCGACGAGATCCTGGGCGCGCTCGGGAGCGGCCTGGACTTCGAGCGGCGGGTCCTCGACATCTACCAGTCGTGCCGCTCGGCCGCCGAGGTGGACCAGGCCTTCGACGCCCTGCGGCGGGACCTCGAGGGGCGCATCGAGGCCCGCTTCCAGGCGGCGCGGGCCCTGCTCTTCGAGCGCTTCGACGGCGAGGTGCGGGCGCGGCTGCGCCTGGCGGCCGAGGCGGCGCGGGCGGCAGTGGCCCGGCGCGAGGCCGAGGAGGGGGCGCTGCTGGCCTCGGTGTTCGCGGGCGCCCCGGAGGGCTCGCCGGCACGGGGCCGGCGCGGACGGCTGGTGCGGGCCGCCGCCGAGGCGGTGCGGGCCCGCCCCCACGAGTCGGTTTCCTCCCTGGCCCTGGAGCCCCGCTCCCTCACGGCGCGCCTCGGCCCCCTGGCCGGGCGCCAGGGCTGGTGGTTCGCCTGGCGCCTGGGCGTCGACGGCCTCTGCCCCGAGGAGCGGGTGGAGCACCTGGTGCTGTGGAGCGACGGCGCCGGGTGGCGCGCCCTGCCGCCCGAGGAGGCCGAGGCCTTCGCCGCGCTGCCGGCCCGCGAGGCCGGCGGGGCTCCGGCCGCGCCTCCCGCCGAGGTGGAGTCGGCCCAGGAGGCGGCCCTCCTCGCCGCCGAGGCGAGGCTGCTCACCCGGGCCCGCGACCGGAGCGGCGCCGCCTTCGACGAGGCCCGCGAGCGCTGGGATCGCTCGGCCGAGGAGGCCCTGCTCTCGCCGCGCCGCGCCGTCGAGGAGGCTCGCACCGCCTGGGGCCGGGCCCGCGAGGCCCTGCACGACTCCCGGGGCGAGCTGCCGCTGCGGGACCGGCGGGCGCTGCTGGAACGGGCCGAGCGCGACTACCGCCGCAAGCTGGAGGACCTGCGCGCCGCCGAGGCCCTGCGCTACGGCGAGAAGGATCGGGCCCTGTCCGACCTGCGGCGCCGCGCCGACCCCAAGGCGCGCCGCGCCCTGGTGGCCACCGCCCTCTGGCGCTGTACCGATGGTTGACGCCACGGCGCCGCCGTGGTCCGCTCGCCGGCGCAGGCGGGAGGGACCATGG
>DASRTO010000236.1:0-2842 GCA_035655915.1 Anaeromyxobacteraceae bacterium | reverse complement strand
GCGCCGCCTGGAAGGCCTCCTGGAAGTCCTCCTTGATGTCTTCGATGTGCTCGATGCCCACCGACACACGGACCTGGTCGGGAGTGACGCCGGCCGACTTCTGTTCCTCGGCGCTGAGCTGTTGGTGGGTGGTCGAGCTGGGGTGGATCACCAGCGTCTTGGCGTCGCCCACGTTGGCGAGATGCGAGGCGAGCTTGACCGAGTCGATGAACTTCCTGCCCGCCTCGTACCCGCCCTTGATGCCGAAGGTGAAGACGCTGCCGAAGCCGTTGCGGAGGTACTTGCGCGCCCGCTGGTGGTAGGGGTGCTCCTCCAGGCCGGTGTAGTTCACCCAGGCCACCGACGGGTGGCTCTTGAGCCACTTGGCCAGCGCCAGCGCATTCTGGCCGTGCCGCTCGATCCGGAGCGACAGGGTCTCCAGCCCCTGCAGCAGCAGGAAGGCGTTGAAGGGCGACAACGCCGGCCCCACGTCGCGCAGTCCCTCGACCCGGGCTCGGA
Source organism: Anaeromyxobacteraceae bacterium (assembly GCA_035655915.1). Lineage (GTDB taxonomy): Bacteria > Myxococcota > Myxococcia > Myxococcales > Anaeromyxobacteraceae > DASTPH01. The sequence continues at coordinate 2,344 of DASRTO010000236.1, read as the reverse complement.
TGATGAACTGGATGTTGCCGAAGGGGCCCTTGGGGCCGAAGACGTCGTTGAACTTGAGGCCGTGGTAGCCGGGAGAGGGCTCGGTGAAGAAGGGGAACTTCCCGCTGGCCGCCCAGTCGAACTTGCCCGAGTCCACGATCACGCCGCCGATGGAGGTGCCGTGGCCGCCGATCCACTTGGTGGCCGACTGCACCACGATGTCCGCGCCGTGCTCGATGGGGCGGATCAGGTAACCCGCCGCGCCGAAGGTGTTGTCCACGATGAGCGGGATCCGGTTCTCGTGGGCCAGCTTCGCCAGGGCCTCGAAGTCGGGGACGTTGCCGGCCGGGTTTCCGATGGATTCGACGTAGAGGGCCTTGGTCTTTGCGTCGATGGCCTTCTTCAGCGCGCCGACGTCGTCGCCGTCCACCAGCTTCACGCCGATCCCGAGGCGCGGCAGCGTGACCTTGAACTGGTTGTAGGTTCCGCCGTACAGGAGGCTGGTCGAGACGAGGTTGTCGCCCGCCTGGGCGATGTTGGCGATGGCGATGAACTGCGCCGCCTGGCCCGACGAGGTCGCCAGCGCCGCCACCCCGCCCTCGAGCGCGGCCACCCGCTTCTCGAAGACGTCGGTGGTGGGGTTCATGATGCGGGTGTAGATGTTGCCGAACTCCTGCAGGGCGAACAGCCGCGCCCCGTGGTCGGCGGAGTCGAAGGTGTAGGAGGTGGTCTGGTAGATGGGGACGGCGCGGGCGTTGGTGCCCGGCGCCGGCTCCTGGCCCGCGTGGACCTGGAGCGTTTCGAAGCGGAGCTTGCGGCTGGAGGGAATGGCCATGGGTCTCGGTTCCTCGGATGAAGTGGCCGCATCCTAGATAACGGATACATGTCCTGTCAAGCGGACGACAAGGAATCCAGGAAAGCCCGCTCCGAAGAGGGGTCGGCCGCGAAAGCGGACAGGTCGTCGTCGAAGCGGAAGGGGGGTCGGCTCCATCCGACCCGGAATGTCCGTTCTCGCCGCTCGGGGCGCACGGTAGCATCCGGTCACACACGCCAGGAGGGGTTTCCCGTGCCCGACACCTCGCCGCGCACCGTCCCCGAGTTGCTCCTCGATCGCGCCGCCAGCACGCCCGACGGGGAGGCCTTCCGCTACCCGCTGGACGGCCGCTGGGAGTCGCTCAGCTGGAAGCAGTCGCTGGAGCGGATCCGATCCGTGGCCTGCGGCCTCCTCGCCAAGGGGCTGGAGCCGGAGCAGCGCTGCGCCATCCTCTCCAATACCCGCATCGACTGGGTGCTGGCGGACTACGGCATCCTCTGCGCCGGCGGCGCCACCACCACCATCTACCCCTCCAGCACCCCCGACGAGAGCGCCTACATCCTCTCCGACTCCGGCTCGGTGGTGGTCTTCGTGGAGAACGACGAGCAGGTGCAGAAGCTGGCCTCGCGGCGCGACAAGATCCCCTCCCTGCGCCACCTGGTGGTCTTCGAGGGCCAGCCCAGCGCCGACGGCTGGGTGATGACGCTGGCCCAGCTCATGGAGCGCGGGCGGGCCTTCGACGCCGACCACCCCCGCCGCTTCGAGGAGCGCGCCCGCTCGCTGCGGCCCGACATGCTGGCCACCCTCATCTACACCTCGGGGACCACCGGCCTGCCCAAGGGGGTGGAGCTGGTCCACGACTGCTGGGTGAAGCAGGCCGCCGCGGTGGACGCCTCCGGGGTCCTCGATCACCGGCCGGCGCTGCAGTACTTCTGGCTGCCGCTGGCCCATTCCTTCGGGAAGATGATCGGCACCGCCCAGCTTCGCATCGGCTTCCCCACCGCCATCGACGGGCGGCTGGAGAAGATCGTGGAGAACCTGGGGGTGGTGAAGCCCACCTTCGTGTGCGCGGTGCCGCGCATCTTCGAGAAGGTGCACAACCGGGTGCTGCAGAACGCCCGCGACGGCGGGGCCCTGAAGTACGCCATCTTCAGGTGGGCCATCTCGGTGGGGCTCGAGCGCTCCCGCCTGGTCCGGGCCGGCAAGCGCCCCGGACCGCTGCTCGAGGCGGAGCACGCCGTCGCCGACCACCTGGTGTTCTCCAAGGTGCGCACGCTCTTCGGCGGCCGGCTCAAGTTCTTCGTCTCGGGCAGTGCCCCGCTCTCGAAGGAGGTGGCCGAGTTCTTCCAGGCCATGGGGATCCTCATCCTGGAGGGGTACGGCCTCACCGAGTCCTCGGCCGGCACCCATGTGAACCTCCCCTTCAGGAACCGCATCGGGACGGTGGGCCCGGCGCTGCCCGGCCTGGAGATGAAGCTCGCCCCGGACGGGGAGGTGCTCATGCGCGGGGCCTGGATCATGCGGGGCTACCACGGCCTGCCGGACCAGACC
>DASRTO010000235.1:0-6622 GCA_035655915.1 Anaeromyxobacteraceae bacterium | reverse complement strand
GCGGGACCTGGCGGCGCTGGCCGGCCTGGACCTCCTGGTGAACTGCGCCGGGCTGGTGGATTTCAACCCGTCGCTGGAGCTGGCCATCCAGGTGAACACCCGCGGCGCCGGGAACGCGGTGGCGCTGTGCCGCCGCCTGGGGGCGGCCCTGCTCCACGTCTCCACCTGCTTCGTGGCCGGGAACCGGGACGGGGTGGTCTTCGAGGACGAGCCGCTGCGCGGCTACTTCCCGCGCCGCCAGGGGGTGGTGGGCCGCCCCAAGCAGCCGGCGCTCGATCCCTCGGCCTTCGACCCCGACGAGGAGCTGGCCGACTGCGAGCGGCGCATCGCCGCGCTGCGGGCCGAGGCGGAGGACCGGGTGGTGGCCTCCGGCTTCCGGGAGCGGGCCGCCGAGCGGCTGCGCCAGGAGGGGCGCGACCGCGCCGACGAGAAGGCCATGCGCCTGGCGGTGGGGCGCGAGAAGCGGCTGTGGATCTCGCAGCGGCTGGTGGACCTGGGCATGGACCGGGCCCGCCACTGGGGCTGGCCCAACACCTACACCTTCACCAAGTCGCTGGGGGAGCAGCTCGTCGCCAAGAGCGGGGTGCGCCACGCCATCGTGCGCCCGGCCATCGTGGAGAGCGCGCTGCGCTACCCCTTCCCCGGCTGGAACGAGGGCTTCACCACCAGCGCCCCGCTGGCCTTTCTCTCCCTCAAGGGGCACCGCCTCTACCCCATGCACGAGAAGGCCATCCTGGACGTGGTCCCGGTGGACCTGGTGGCCGGCGGGGTGGTGGCGGTGTCGGCGGAGCTCCTGGACCGGAGCCGCCGCGGCGAGGCGCCGCCGGCCGGGAGCGCCGGCCCGGGCGGCGAGCCGGCCGCCGGCGCGCCCGCCGTGTTCCACCTGGCCTCCGGCGACGTGAACCCGTTCTGGGTGCGCCGCTGCGTCGAGCTGGTCGGGCTCTACCAGCGCCGCCTCTTCAAGGACCGCCAGGAGGGGAGCCGGCTGTGGAACACCCTCCTCTCCCGGCTCGAGCCGCAGTCGGTCTCCCGCCTCCACTTCGAGGCCCTGAGCTCCCCGGCCCTGAAGGCGCTGGCCAGCCAGGCCAGCCGCCTGCTGCGGGAGCGGGCGCCGAGCTGGGGGGCCCCGCGCCTCTCGGCGCTGGCGGGCCGGCTGGCCGACGGGCTCGACGAGGTCGAGTCCCGCCTCGCCAAGAGCCAGGCCATCTTCGAGCTCTACCTGCCGTTCATCTGGGACAACAAGTACGTCTTCCGCTGCGCCAACATGCGAGAGCTGCGGGCCCGCCTCGACGACGCCGACCGCGAGCGCATCGCCTGGGACCCGGAGGGCATCGACTGGCGCCACTACTGGCTCGACGTCCACCTGAAGGGGCTGGAGGAGTGGGTCTTCCCCGGCCTGGAGGAGGAGTCGAGGAAGAAGGTCCACCCCATCCGGCCCCACCGCGACCTCGTGGAGCTGCTGGAGGCCGCCGCCGAGAACCACGGGCGGCGCACCGCCCTGCGCATGGGCGGCCAGCGCAAGGAGCGCTTCAGCTACGCCGAGGTGCGCCGCCTGGCCGGGCGGGTGGCCTCCTTCCTGGCCGCCGCCGGGGTGGGCAGGGGCGACCGGGTGGTGCTCATGGCCGAGAACCGGCCGGAGTGGCCCATCGCCTGGTTCGGCATCGTCCTCTGCGGCGGGGTGGCGGTGCCGGTGGATCTCCAGCTCTCGGCGGCCGAGGTGGCGAACCTGGCCAAGAGCGCCGGGGCCCGGGCGCTGCTCATCTCCGAGGCGGTCCAGGAGCGGCTCCCCGAGCTTCCGGCGGCGCTGGCCGAGGCCGGCCTCTCGGCGCGGCTGGCCTTCCTGGCCGAGGCGCTGGAGGGAGGCCCGGCGGCGCCGCCGCGCCAGGTCGGCCCCGACGACGTGGCCTCGCTCATCTTCACCAGCGGCACCACCGGCACGCCCAAGGGGGTGATGCTGACCCACCGCAACTTCGCCAGCCTCGTGTCCAGGCTGGCCGGGGTCTTCCAGCTGGGGCCGGGCGACGGCCTCCTGTCGGTGCTGCCGCTCCACCACACCTTCGAGTTCACCTGCGGGCTGCTGGTCCCGCTCTCGCGCGGCGCCGAGGTGGAGTACCTGGACGAGCTCACCGCCGACACCCTGGGCGACGCCCTGGAGGAGGGGCGGGTCACCGCCATGATCGGCGTGCCGGCCCTGTGGTCGCTCCTGCACCGGCGCATCACCCAGGAGCTCTCGGCCCGCCCCGGGGTGGTGGAGGCGGCCTTCGGCCAGCTGCGCCAGCTCAACGCCGCCCTGCGCCGGCGCTACGCCCTGAACCTGGGCAAGCTCCTCTTCTGGCCGGTCCACCGCAAGCTGGGCGGCCGGCTGCGCATCCTGGTCTCGGGCGGCTCGGCCCTCTCCCCGGAGGTGCAGCAGGCCTTCCACGAGATGGGGTTCGACCTCTACGAGGGGTACGGCCTCACCGAGGCGGCGCCGGTGCTCTCGGTCTCGGCGCCCGACGACCGCGGCCCGAGGCTGGGCAACGTGGGCAAGCCCCTGCCCGGCATCGAGATCCGCATCCTCGACCCCGACCCGCGCGGCGTGGGCGAGGTGCTGGCCCGCGGCCCCAACGTCATGCTGGGCTACTTCGGCGGCGGCCAGGGGGCGCCGCAGGTGGACCGCGACCTCACCGGGGCGGTGCTCCGGGACGGCTGGCTCCACACCGGCGACCTGGGGAAGCTCGACGGCGAGGGGCGGCTCACCATCGTCGGTCGCAAGAAGGACGTCATCATCGACGCCACCGGCAAGAACGTCTATCCGGACGAGGTGGAGGCGCTCTACCAGGCGCCGGGCCTGGTGAAGGAGCTGTCGGCGGTGGGGCTGCCCGAGGAGGGCGGCGAGAAGGTGGCGCTGCTGGTGGTGCCCGACTGCCAGGGGCGCGACCGCGCCGAGGCCCGGCGGCTGGTGGAGGAGCACCTGCGCCGGGTCTCGGCCTCCCTGCCGTTCTACAAGCGCGCCCGGGTGTGGCACCTCGTCGACCACGACCTCCCCAAGACCTCCACCCGCAAGGTGAAGCGGCCGCTGGTATTGCAGGAGCTGCAGCGCCTGGAGGCCGCCGCCCACCGGGGCCGGCAGGCGCGCCAGGGGGCCGCCCAGGGCGGCGAGGCGTGGGTGCTCGACCTGGTGGCGCAGGTCGCCGGCCGTCCGCGGGCCGAGGTGACGCACCAGACGCACCTGGCCACCGACCTGGGCTTCGACTCGCTCATGGCCACCGAGCTCGTCGCGGCGCTCGAGGAGGCCGGCGTGCCGGCCTTGCTGGCGGAGCAGGTGACCGAGGTCCAGACCGCCGGCGAGATGGCGCGGCTGGTGGCCCAGTCGGTGCATCGCGAGGCCCCCGAGGCCCGCCCGGGGCCGCCGGAGACGGAGCGCCCGGCCACCCTCGAGCTTCCCGGGCCGGTGGCGGCGCTGGGGCGCACGCTGTTGGGCGTCGCCCAGCGCGCCCTCTACCGCGACGCCTACCGCACCCGGGTGGAAGGGCTGGTCCACGTCCCCCGCGACCGGAACTTCCTGGTGGTGGCGAACCACCAGAGCCACCTCGACATGGGGCTCGTCAAGGTGGCGCTGGGCGACGCCGGGGAGCGGCTGGCCACCCTGGCGGCGGCCGACTACTTCTTCGACACCGCGCTCAAGCGGGCCTGGTTCGAGAACCTCACCAACCTCATCCCCATGGACCGGGAGGGCTCGATCCGCAAGAGCCTCCGGGCCGCCGGCGAGGCCCTGCGCCGCGGCCACAGCCTGCTCATCTTCCCCGAGGGCACCCGCTCCCTCGACGGCTCCATGGCGCCCTTCAAGCCCACCGCCGGCTACCTGGCGCTCAACTGCGGCGTGGACACGCTGCCGGTCTACCTGCGCGGCACGCACGAGGCCCTGCCCAAGGGGGCCCTGGTCCCCCGCCTGGGCGACCTGGCGGTGCTCATCGGTCAGCCCATCCCGGTCGAGGACCTGCGCCGCGCCACCGCGGGGCTTCCCAGGGGCGAGGCCCATAAGGAGGCCACCCGGATCATGGAGGAGGCGGTGAAGTCGCTGCGCGACCGCGCGCTCCGGGCCTCCGCGGCGACCAGGGGGGCCGAGGCCGCTCGCCCCTCCGAGTCGCCCGGACCGCCCTCTGCCCCGGGGAGCGCGCCGGCCGGCTCGACGGAGGGCGAGGGGGCGGAGGCGCTCCCGCCGGCCGCCCTGGGCCACAAGGACCGCACGTGAGGATCCTGGTCACCGGCGGCACCGGCTTCCTGGGCTCGGCGCTGGTCCCCATGCTGGCGGCCGAGGGGCACGCCCTCCGCCTGCTGGCCCGCCGCGGGGCGCCCGAGGCCGAGGCCCTGGGGGCCGAGGTGGTGCGGGCGCCGCTGGAGGACGCCGAGGCCGTGGCCGCCGCCCTGGCCGGCGTGGAGGCGGTCTACCACCTCGCCGGGGAGGTGGCCTTCGACGCCCGGGACCCGGCGGCGCTGTACCGCCTCCACGTCGAGGGCACGCGCCGCCTGCTCGAGGCCTGCGTCGCCGCCCGGGTCTCCCGCTTCGTGCTGGCCTCCTCCAGCGGGACCATCGGGGCCTCGCGGCAGGAGCGCACCGCCACCGAGGCCGACGACTACCCCATCGCCGCGGTGGCCCGCTGGCCCTACTACCTGTCCAAGATCTACCAGGAGAAGACGGCGCTGCGGTTCCACCGCGACCACGGGTTGCCGGTGGTGGTGCTGAACCCATCGCTCCTCCTCGGCCCCGGCGACGCCCGCCTGTCCTCCACCGACGTGGTCTTCAAGTTCCTGGCGCGCCGCATCCCGACCATGCCCTCGGGCGGCATCTCGTTCGTGGACGTGCGCGACGCCGCCCGGGCCTTCGCCGCGGCGCTCCGGCGCGGCCTCCCCGGCGAGCGCCACCTCCTCGGCGGCGCCAACATGACCTTCGCCGACTTCTTCGGCCGGCTGTCGCGCCTCTCCGGGGTGGCCCCGCCGGCCGTGCGCCTCCCCCGCCCCGCCAACGTCCTGGGCGCCCGGCTGCTGGAGAAGCTCCACCAGTGGCGCGAGAGCGAGCCTCCCATCTCCTCCGCCGAGGTGGAGATGGGGGAGCACTTCTGGTGGGTGGACTCGTCCAAGGCCATGCGCGAGCTGGGCTTCTCGCCGCGAGACCCGCAGGAGACGCTCTTCGAGACGGTGCGCTACCTCGACGAGCGCTTCCGCGGGCAGCGGCGCGACGCGGCCCGGGGGCGGTGATCCGTCGGCGGCCCGGTCTCGCCTCCGGCCGCTTTACTCACTCGCGACCGTCGAGCCCGCGCCGCGCGTCGACGCGGAGCCCGCATCGAGCGCGAGGCTCGGGCCTCGTTCACGGCGTGCGGGTCCGGGCGCGCCCTTACATCGTGCCGCCCGAGACGTCCCGCAGCTTCCGCACCGCCGCCACCCCGCAGCGCTGGCCGCAGGCGGGGCAGACGTCGTAGGTCACCTCCTTCACCACGAGCACGTCGGGATGGGCGTCGGAGGGGGCCACCGCGGCGCCGCAGTCGGGGCAGGTGAGCTCGGCCACCGGGGCCGGGCGCGCCAGCACCAGCGAGCGGCGCCGCCCCGGCGGGCAGCGGCTGCACTCCAGGCCGTAGAGCCAGCCCGTCTCCCGCACCGGCGGGCTGGCCTCCAGGTCCGCGCCGCAGTACTGGCAGAGGTCGGGCATCCCGCAGTGGTAGCCGCGGCCCGGGGTCGGGGCAACCCGCCCGGGAGCGTCCCGGCCCGGGCGGGAGCTTGCCTCCACCGAGGACCGGGGCGTAGCGTCTGGTCGTGCAGGGTCTCACGGCGCTGCTGGTCCTGGTCCTTGACGCGGCGAGCGTCCACGCGGCGCCGGCTCCCGACCTGCGGGTGGCCGCCTGGCAGGCCATCTCGGTGCTGGCCGCCCCGTCCGCCCTGGCGAGGCCGGCGCCCGCCCCCGCGGACGCCGGCGCCCGGCCGACACCGGCTTGCCTGGGCGAAGTCTGCCAGCCGCAGGTCTCGGTGCCCGGTTACGACCCCCAGTACAGCCTGCGCGGCCTCAGGACCCAGGCGACGGTGCAGGCCCTGGACTCGCTGCGACTCGAGCCGGTGGCCACCGTGGTCTGGTGGCTCGCCGCCACCGGGGTGCGCCTGGACTACACCCCGGCGGCCCTGGACGCCGCCGCCAACGGCGGCACCGGGGTATCCCACGTCGAGGTCCTGCTGCGCTGGCGCATGGACGCCTTCGGTGGGCCGGCCTGGCTGGAGCGGCGGCGCTGAGTCCCGGGGGCGCTAGGCCTCCTGCTCCTTGAACTCGCCCGCCACCCGCACGAAGGCGGCGATGACCGCCACCCCCAGCACGAGGTGCGCCGCCATGACGTACCAGACCGCCTCGGGCCGCCCCTGGTCGCGCAGCCATCCGTAGAGCCCGGAGGTGTAGACCACCCCGGAGAGGGCCCCGCCGATCCCGGTGGCCAGGAAGTTCGAGCCCATGTAGAGGCCGGCCTTCTCCTTGGGGGCGATCCAGGTGATGTACTCCTGGATGCGCGGCGAGGCGATCATCTCCCCGGTGGCGAAGAGGAAGATGCCGAGGAACACCAGGGACGGCGCCGCCACCCGGGCCTGCCCGATGAGGAGGAAGCCC
>DASRTO010000234.1:0-2748 GCA_035655915.1 Anaeromyxobacteraceae bacterium | reverse complement strand
TGTTGAGCCCCACCGACTTGCCGGCGCCGGTGGTGCCGGCGATGAGCAGGTGCGGCATGCGCTGCAGGTCCACGCACCAGGGGAGCCCCTCGATGTTCTTGCCCAGCGCCAGCGGCAACAGGCCGTGGGCGTGGGCGAAGGCCTCCGACTCCATCATCTCGCGCAGGTGCACCATGGCCCGGTCGCGGTTCGGCACCTCGATCCCCACCACGCCCTTGCCGGGAATGGGAGCGATGATGCGGATGCGCGTCGCCGACAAGGCCATGGTCAGCTCCTTGTCGAGGTTCTCGATGCGCGCCAGCTTCACCCCGGCCACCGGCACGAACTCGTAGAGCGTCACCACCGGCCCGGGCCGGATGTGGCGGATGGACCCCTCCACCGCGTGCTGGCGCAGGGTGGCCACGATGATCTCGGCGGTCTTCTGCAGCCCCTGCTCGTCGAGGTCCTTCTGCACGGCCTCGTGCTTGTCGAGGAGCGAGGTTGGAGGCAGCTTGAACACGTCGCCCGACTGCATGAAGGCGAAGGCGGGGATGTCCCTGCCCTTCTTCCTGCGCCCGGCGGGGCGATCCAGCATGGCCGGCGAGAGCACGATCTCGGGCTTGGCCGAAGGCGCCGGGGGGGCCGGGGCCTCGGCCGCCTCGGCGGGCTCGGGCTCGGCCACCACGATGCGGGGCCTCGCTTCCTCCGGCTCGCGCCGGCGGCGGCGCGGCTGGGCCTCCTCCTCGCCCTCCTCGGCCCCGGGCTCGAGCCCCTGCACCCAGGCCGGGTCGCCGTCGAGCAGCGCCGCCCGCGCCGACTGCTCGCGCAGCATGGCGCCGGCCATGGCGCGCCCCTCGACCTGGGCCTCGGCCTCCACCGCCTCGATCACCGCCGAGTCGGAGAGCGCCTCCTCCTCGGCGAGGCGGGCGCGCTCGGCGGCCTCCTCGGCGCGCAGCTCGGCCACCGCCTGGCGGTGACGGCGCACCGCCTCGGCGAGGTGGCCGGAGAGGAACTCGCCCGTGGCCCGGACGGCCCGAAGCGCGGCGGCGGCGGCCCGCACCACCTTGAGGTCGGTGGCCACGATCAGGGCCACCACCGAGAGCGCCCCCACCAGGATGGCGGCTCCCACCGTGGAGAAGAGCCCCTCGGCGCGGGCCGCGAAGAAGCGCCCCACCGCGCCGCCGGCGGAGAAGCTCGCCTGGGATCGGCCGGCGAGGAAGAGCTGGGCCAGGGTGGAGACCGAGGCGGTGAGGGTGAGCCAGGCGGCCGAGCCGAAGAGGGTGAGCCGCTTCGGCTCGCCGCGGAAGAGCGACAGGGCGAAGCCGCCCAGCGCGAAGGGCAGCACCAGCGCCGCGAAGCCCAGCCACCGATAGAGGATGGCCGCGGCGCGGTGGCCCACCGGCCCGGCCAGGTTCGAGGCCGGCGGCACGCCGTGGGCCACCAGGGCGCCGTCGAGCGAGGAGAAGGTGACGAGGGCGATCCCCAGGACCAGCGCTGCGGCCACCAGGGTCACCGCCGCGACCTCGCGGGCCATGCCGGTGCGGCCGGGGCTTCGGCGCGGGTTGTCGATCCTGCGGTTGGCCTTCTGCTTGCCCATGGGCGAGGCGCTCCCTCCGCGTCCGGGACGAGGCCGCCCGACGCGAGGGCGCGGCCTCGCGGCGACGATATCGTGGGAGGGTCGAGGGTCAATTTTTCGGAACCTGTGGTTCGCTTGCATCGAAGTCGGAACCAGGGATACTTTGAGCCAAATTCCCGATGGACGTCCGCTGCGAACGCTGCCGCGCCCAGTACGTCTTCGACGACGCCCAGGTCACCGAGGCCGGGCTCACCGTCAAGTGCTCGAACTGTGGGCACCTGTTCAAGGTGAAGAAGAAGGCGCTGGTGGTGACGGTGCCGCTGAAGCCCGGCGATGCCACCGAGCCGCCGGTCACGGCCACCAGCGCGCCCGCGGCTCCGGCGCTGACCCCCCCGGCCACCACGCCGTCTGGCTCCCCGATCCCGCCGGAGAAGCGCGAGTGGCGGGTCCGGCAGGCCAACGGCAACGTCTTCACCTTCAAGGAGCTCACCACGCTCCAGAAGTGGATCGTGGAGAAGAAGGTCTCCCGGGACGACGAGATCTCGCTCTCCGGCGATCAGTGGAAGCGCCTCGGCAACATCGCCGAGCTGGCCACCTTCTTCCAGGTGGTGGAGGCCGCCGAGCGCGGCCAGTCGGCGCCGCCGCCGGCGCTCACCCCGCTGCCCATGCCGCCGCCGGCGTACCCGGGCAGGGGCGCCTATCCCATGGCGTATCCGCAGGGCTACGCGCCGCCGGTCCCTGCCTATCCGCACACCACGCCGGTCCCGCACCAGCCCGGCGCCTCGCCGCCGGTGGCGGGAACCGCCCAGGTCAACGCCGGCGGCCCGCCCGGCGCCGCCTGGGAGTCGCAGCCTCCGGCCGCGCCCCGCGCCGCGGGTGCGGACCCGGCCTGGGCCTCGGGCGGGCGAAGGGTCCTGCCGGACGCGGAGGTCGGCGCGCGGGCCGCGAAGGCGGCGAAGGGCGGCGGCGGGAAGTGGGCGCTGCTCGTCCTCCTCCTGGTCCTCGCCGGCGGCGGGGCCGCGGCGTGGTTCCTGAAGCCCGGGTGGCTGGTGGCGCTGGGCCTGAAGGTTCCGCCTCCGGCCGCGCCCGAGCAGGCCCCGGCCGGCCAGTCCCCGGCGCCGGCGGCGATGGCGAGCCCGGCTGCCCCCGCCGCGGGCGCCGCGCCGACCCCGGCCGCGACGGGCCCGGCTCCG
>DASRTO010000233.1:0-3708 GCA_035655915.1 Anaeromyxobacteraceae bacterium | reverse complement strand
CCAGGCCGAGGGCGCGCCGCCGGGCGAGGCGCCGCCGCCCCAGTAGGGCGGGGGCTCGTCGTCGTCGAACCGGGGTGGGGTGAGGCCCCCCCGGACCCCCCGCTCGCTCCGGCCCAGCCTCATCCGGCTAGGCCTGCGCTCGCCGCCGATTCCGCCGGGCATTCCATGGACGGGCTGTTCCCCGCCAGGATCATGCCGGCTCGAGCTGCACCAGGAAGGCCGTGAGCTCCGGCGGCAGCGGGCTCTCCACGCTGGCGCGCCCTCCCTCGGGCCGCTCGAAGGCCAGCCCGCTGGCGTGGAGGAAGTGGCGCGACAGCCCGGGCGCGGCCGCGGCCGCGCCGCCGTAGAGGGCGTCGCCGGCCACCGGGTGGCCCAGGAAGGCCAGGTGGGCCCGGATCTGGTGCATGACGCCGGTGGCGATGCGCACCCGGAGCAGGGTCCAGCCGGCGAACCGGCGCTCGGGCTCGAAGCGCGTCTCGGCGGGGCGCGGCGGGCCGGCGCGGCCCGACAGGCGATCGGCGGCCAGGTCGTCCGGAACCGGGACCGACCGCCCTCCCCGCTGCGCCAGCGGCACCGAGCAGACGCCGCCGGCCTCCACCCGGCCCGCCACCAGCGCCAGGTAGGTCTTCTCCGCCTCGCGACGGGCGAAGCCCCGGTGCAGGGCCTGCCAGGCCTCGCGGTCGCGCGCGAAGAGCACGCAGCCGCTGGTCTCCCGGTCGAGGCGGTGCACCGCCCCGCCCTCGCGCGGCGCCGGGGCCGCCAGGGCGCACTCCGGGTGGCGCGCCACCACCGCCGCGGCCAGGGTCCCGCCCTCGCCGGCCCGCAGCGGGTGAGTGGCCACCCCGGCGGGCTTGTCGACGACCAGCCAGCGGGGCGACTCGGCCAGGACCGAGAGCGGCAGCCCCGGCTCGGGCGCGGGCGGGCCGGGCGCCTCCTCGAGCTCCACCGCCACCTCCAGGCCCGGCTGGGCCGGGTCGCTCCCGCGGAGCCGGCGGCCGCCGGCGCGGACCCGCCCCGCCCGGAAGGCGGCCTTGACCGCCGCCCGCCCCACGCCCAGGGCGTCGGCCAGGGCGCGGTCGAGGCGGCCGGCGGCTGCGGCAGGCAGGCGGACCAGGCGCCTCACCGAAGGCGCTCCCGCCAGGTGTCCGTCGAGGCCCTCACCACCGGCCCGGATCAGCCGAAGAACACCTCGGCGATCTCGTACAGCGCGGGATCGACGAGGTGCAGCTCCTTGGTGGCCTCCTCCAGCGACACCGCCACGATCTCGTCGCCGCGGAGGGCCGCCATCATGCCGAACTTGCCGTCGCGCACCAGGTCCACCGCGAAGACCCCGTAGCGGGTCCCCAGCACCCGGTCGCGGGCGGTGGGCGTGCCGCCGCGCTGGATGTGCCCCAGCACCGCGGCGCGCGTCTCGATGCCGGTCTCGCGCTCGATCTCCCGGGCCAGGTAGCTTCCGATGCCTCCCAGCCGGACGTGGCCGAACTCGTCGAGCTCGTCGGTGACGGTGGTCTCCTTGGAGCGCTCCATCTTGGCCCCCTCGGCCACCACCACGATGGAGAAGCGCCGCCCCCGCTTCTGGCGCTTGAGGATGTGGTCGCAGACCGAGGCCAGGACGATGGGCCGCTCCGGGATGAGGATCACGTCGGCGCCGCCGGCGAGGCCGGAGTGGAGGGCGATGTGGCCGGCGTGCCGGCCCATCACCTCGCAGACGATGACCCGGCTGTGGGCCTCGGCGGTGGTGTGGAGGCGGTCGATGGCGTCGGTGGCGATGGTCACCGCGGTGTCGAAGCCGAAGGTGTAGTCGGTGCCGGAGAGGTCGTTGTCGATGGTCTTGGGCACCCCCACCACCTTCATGCCCATGTCGGAGAAGCGCTTGGCCACCCCCAGCGTGTCCTCGCCGCCCACCGCCACCACCGCCTGGATGTTGTGGCGCTCCAGCGTGTCCATCACGATGCGCGGGCCCTCGGGGCGCTTGAAGGGGTTGGTTCGGCTGGTCCCGAGCATGGTGCCGCCGAGTTGGAGGATGCCGGCGGTCTTGTCGCGGGTGAGCCGGAAGTGGTCGTCGTCCAGCAGCCCCTTCCAGCCGTCGCGGACCCCCACGAACTCGAAGCCGTGCTGCTCCCCCCGGCGCACCACCGCCCGGATCACCGCGTTGAGCCCCGGGCAGTCGCCGCCGCCGGTGAGGATGGCCACCTTCATTCGCGTCTCTCCACGTGGGCGGGAAACCCCCTGGTACCAGGGAAATAGTCCGGGGAGTCGCCCCCAGGCAAGGGCCTTGTGGGCCGTCCCGGCGGCGGCGCCGGCGCCCGGCCTCGGGCGATCAGCGCCGCGGCCCGCGCATGGGCATGAGCCCCAGGAACAGCTGCCGCTCGGTGTAGACGCGCCGCCCGGCGTAGTCGCCGGGGCGGAAGGCGGCCGGGCGCTCCAGCCACATGCGAACCCTGACCAACCCGCGGTGGGCGAAGGGCGCCAGCACCTCCGGCGGCGCGGCGGCCAGGTAGCGGCGCCGCAGGGCGCGGATGCGGCGGTGGTAGCGGTCCCGCGGCAGCCGCGTGTGCCGCCGCCCCCGGTGGAGGGTACCGTCGAACCGCGGCGAGACGTGGTACAGCTCGTGGAGCACGGTGTCGATCCGCTGCGCCGGGGTGGAGGCGACGAACCACAGCGGCCGCAAGGTCACCACGTAGAGGATCTTGCGCCCCTTGAGGTGGATGAGGGGCTTGCGGCGTCCGCCGCTCTGGGCGCGCCCGGTCTCCTTGAAGTGGGCCGGCCGGATGGTGGCCCGGGAGGCGCGGCGGGCCTCGCCGGCCACCACCAGGATGCGGCTGGGCCGCAGGTGGGCCAGCTCGGGGAGGCGCTGCGCCGCGTCGCGGATGAGCCGCTTCACCGCCAGCGTCATGTTGGGGCGGACCGGCACGCCGCACCGATATCACGAACCGGCGCCGCCCGGCGGGCGCCGCTTGATGCGCCCGATCCGGGCCGCTAGGATGCACGCCGATGAACGCCCCGTCCCTGGCCCTGCTGGCGGTGGCCGCGCTGTCGTCCCTGGCCGGGGCGGCCGCGGTCCTCGGCTGGCGCGCCCTGCGAGCCCTGGGACGGGAGCGGGCGGCCCTGGCCGGCCGGCTGGCGGAGGTGGCGACCCGCCTCGAGGCGGCCGAGCGGGAGAGCGCGGGGGCGGCGCTGCGGGCCGAGGTGGCCGAGAGCGTGTTCTTGGCGAAGGGACTCGCCGACGAGGACGACCTGGAGCTGGCGCGCCGACAGATCAGGGTCTCCCTCAAGTCGGGCTACCAGCCGGAGCGCGACGGGGACCTGCACTAGGGGTGATCGGTGGGATCGGCGGGGGACGAGCCTCCGCCCTACCAGGAACGGTCGCCTACTTCTTGAGGTAGCGCAGCTCCCGCTGCAGGTCGACGTTTCGATCGTCCACCGCCAGCCCTCGCCTCCAGGCGCGCTCGGCCGAGGCGGCGTCGCCCATGAGCCTCGCCATCTGGCCCAGGAAGAGGTATGCCGGCATGCAGCGCGGGTTCTTCCTGAGCGCCCCCTCGATGACCTGCGAGGCCGCCGCCTGCTGCGCCTTCTTGCGCTCCTGCGGCGCCACCAGGAACTGCAGCCAGGCGCGCCACACCGCGAACTCCGGCTCGTCGGCGTTGAGCTTCACCGCCTCCTCCAGCTTCTGCAGGGCCTCGTCGTACTTGCGGGTCTTCACGAGCA
>DASRTO010000232.1:0-3828 GCA_035655915.1 Anaeromyxobacteraceae bacterium | reverse complement strand
GACCGGCTGCGCGCCACGTTGGTCTGGACCGTCATCCAGGCGCCGTGGATGGCGTCGCGGGCGGCCAGGCGGGCGCGCTGCTCCCGCGCCCGCGCCCCGTCCGCCGACGCGTCCTGGGCGCGGATGTCGGCGAGGGTGGTGAGGTCGAAGGACCAGGTGAGGGCGACGATGCCCAGGGCCGAGGCCTGGTGGCCGGGGAGCACCCCGACGTTGTTGACGCTCTCGGTCACCCCGGCCCTCAGGGTGGGGACCAGGGCCAGGCGCGCCGCGCTGGCCTGCTGCTCCGCGGCGACGCGGCTCTGCGTGGCCGCCGCCAGCGAGGGGATCCGATCGTCCGGCACCTGGAAGGTCTCCAGGGGCGGCTCGGCGTGGAGGTCGTCGACGAAGGCCGGCGCGCCCTGGAGCTCCGGCGCCAGGCCCGTGGCCGACTGGAGCGCCCGCGCCACCAGCGAGGTCTGGAGCTCGGCGGCCGCCACCTGCTGGACGTTCCGCTCCACCTCGGCCCGCGCCCGATCGACGTCCAGCAGCGGGGTGGTCCCCGCCTGGTGGCGCTGCTCCGCGATGCGGAGGCTGGACTCGGCCACCGTCAGCGCCCGGCGCGACGACGCCACCAGGGCCTGGTCCGCCAGGAGCTGGTAGTAGTCCTGGGCCACTCGCGCCTGCACTTGAAGATCGGTGGCGGCCGCCCCGGTCTCGGCCGCCCGGGCACCGCTCCGCGCCGAGGCGATGCGGGTGAACCGCGCCAGGTCGATGAGCGGCACGTCGAGGGTGGCGCTGCCATCCCATTGCTCCTTGGGGGTGAGGGTGATGGGGGGCGCGCCCGGGAGCTCCAGGGTCGAGTCGTACTGGCTTCGCGTGTAGGTCCCGCGCAGCGTCAGGCGCGGCAAGGCGCGTCCCAGCTCGCCGTCCGCCGCCGCGTCCGACTGCCGCCGGATCGCGCTGGCCTCGGCGTTGTCCGGGGCGTTGGCCCGGGCGCCCCGCAGGAACTCCTGGAGTGGCTGGAGCGCGCTGCCGGGCGTCGCGGCGGCGATGCCGGCGAGCGCCACCAGGACCTTCAGCAGGGGCGGGTGGGCACGCCACGAGGCGGGGAGGGCCGGAGGGTCTCGAGGTGACATGCGGGCCCGCGTTTGCAGGCCGCGGGCCAGCGGCGCCGCGAGCGACATCGCGGGGATGGGAGCCCGGGCGCCGCCGCCGCCGGCGCGCGGCTGGCCCGGTGAGCAGCGCCGAGAGCGGACTGCTCAAACCGTGCGCGGGGACGAGCCCCCGCCCTACGCCCCGCCGGCGGAGGGGCCGACGCCGAAGTCGGGCGCGATCTCGTAGCGCCGGAGCCGCTCGGTGAGCGTGTTGCGGCTGATGCCCAGCCGGCGGGCGGCCTCCGACTGGTTGCCGCGGACCGCGGTCATGGTCCGCGCGATGACGCTGCGCTCGAGCGCCTCGAGCTGCTGGCGGAGCGTGTGGGCGCTGTCAGCGGGTTCGGCGGGGTCGGCCGCCGGCTCCTCCGCGCTCCTGCGGGGAGCGGTCTCGGCGGAGGCGGCCTCGACGAAGGCCTCCGGCCCGATCTCGGGACCGCCCAGGGCGACCATGCGCGCCACCGCGTTCTCCAGCTGGCGCACGTTGCCGGGCCAGCTGGCGGCCGCCAGGCGCTCCAGCAGGGCCGGGGCCAGGCGGACGTCGCCCAGGCCGAAGCGCTCCGCGTAGCGGAGCGCGAACTCCCGCGCCAGGGCCGGGACGTCCTGGCGGCGGTCCCGCAGTGGCGGCACCACCAGCTCCACCACCGCCAGGCGGTAGTACAGGTCCTCCCGGAAGCGGCCGGCGCGGGCCTCGGCGGCCAGGTCGCGGTTGGTGCAGGCCACGATGCGCACGTCCACCTTCTCGACGCGCCCCGACCCCACCGGCTGGATCTCGCCGTCCTGGAGGGCCCGCAGGAGCTTCGCCTGGACGGCGGGCGGCAGCTCGCCGACCTCGTCGAGGACCAGCGTGCCGCGGTTGGCCTCCATGAAGAAGCCGGGCCGGGCCTGGGTGGCGCCGGTGAAGGCGCCGCGGGTGTGGCCGAAGAGCTCGGCCTCGGCCAGCTCCGCCGGGATGGCGCTGCAGTTGAAGCGCACCAGCGGGCCTCCGGCGCGGGGGCTCTGGGCGTGGAGCAGCGATCCGATGAGCTCCTTCCCGGTCCCGGTCTCCCCCCGCACCAGCACGGTGATGTCCTTGGCGGCCACGCGCGCCGTGGCGTCGAGGAGCTGGCGCATCGCCGGCGACTGGCCCACCACCCGCCGGCCGATGGCGTGCTCGGCGGTGAGCTGGCGGTCGCGCTGGCGCAGCTCGCGCGCCTCCAGGGCGCGCTCCAGGGCGCCGGCCATCTCGTCCACGTCGAAGGGCTTGGGCACGTACTCGTAGGCCCCGGCCTTGATGGCGCGGACGGCAAGCCGCTCCGACCCGCGCGCGGTGAGGAGGATCACTGGCAGCCCGTGGTCCCGCTCGCGGACGGCGCGCAGCAGCTCCAGCCCGTCCATCTCGGGCATGGAGAAGTCGGTCACCACCGCGTCGGCGCGGTCCACCAGCTCCAGGGCCTCAGGTCCCGAGCTGGCGAGGAGCGGCTCCCAGCCGCGGCCCTGGACCAGCTCCTTCAGGGCCGCCAGCACCGAGCGCTCGTCATCGACCAGCAGCACTCGCGGCATGACGCTCCCTCGCGGAGGCCCGGGGCAGCCCCACCCACACCTGGGTGCCCTTGCCGGGCTCGCTCTCGTAGCGCAGCGACCCGCCGTGCTGGGCGATGACCGAGCGCGCCAGCACCACCCCCAGGCCGGTGCCCTCCTCCCGCGTCGTGAAGAACGGGGTGCCGATGCGCCGAAGGGTCTCGGCGGGCATGCCGCGGCCGGTGTCGCGGATCACGATCTCGGCCCCCTCCTCCGCCGGCCTCACCTCCACCGCCACCTCCCCGCCGGGCGGGGTGGCCTCGATGGCGTTGACCACCAGGTTGAGGAACGCCTCCTTGAGGCGGCGGGGATCGGCCTCCACGGTGGCGTTGCCCTCCGCGAAGAGACGCACCCGGGCGCCGTCGGCGCGCGCCGAGAGCACCACCAGCGTGTCGGAGACCAGCGGCCCGAGCTCGACGGGCCTGGGCCTCACCTCCTGCAGCGGCCGGGCGAACGACAGGTAGTTCTGCAGGATGTCCTGGACCCGGCCGACCTCCTTCTCCACCACCTCCAGCCGCGGGTGGGAGGCCGCCTCGGCGGGGCTGCGCAGCCCGAGCTGGACCAGCGCCTTCACCGCGGTGAGCGGGTTCTTGAGCTCGTGGGCCACCTTGGAGCCGACCCGCTCCAGGCTCTGGGCGCGCGCCAGCGCCTCCGAGGCCATCTCCTCCCGGGCGCGAGCCAGCTCGTCTCGCCGCCGCTGCACCACCGCGTGGACCGGGGCCAGCGAGGCGCCCACGCCGAG
This sequence comes from Anaeromyxobacteraceae bacterium, assembly GCA_035655915.1. Classification (GTDB taxonomy): domain Bacteria; phylum Myxococcota; class Myxococcia; order Myxococcales; family Anaeromyxobacteraceae; genus DASTPH01. Next base: position 396 of record DASRTO010000232.1, on the reverse strand, counting down.
CACGCTCAGCGCGGTGAGGAGGGCGTGGACCGGCGGCGCCATGCCGGGACCGGTCCAGGCGTCCGGCAGGAACGCCAGCGCCAGGACCGCGACCCCGGTGGCCCCGAGCAGGAGGCGGGTCTGCCGCCGCTCGCCGATGATGAGCACGGTCGCGAAGTAGCCGGCGGCGATGGTGAAGAGGAGCGGGCTGTGGATGCCTCCGGTGACGGCGACGCCCAGGGCGGTGGTGAGGAGGAGCGTCGAGTTGACGCAGGCGACGAACCACGCCTTCTGGTCGTCGTCCACGTTCAGGCACATCCGGACGTTGCGCCTCCGGAGCATGGAGAAGACGGCGACCTGTCGCAGCGCCGGGAGCGCCACCACCGCCACCCGCCAGGGCGGGTAGGCGGTCGCGAG